>CANJXD010000237.1 GCA_947478535.1 Acetobacteraceae bacterium | reverse complement strand
GGCGTTGCGTTCGCGGCTGGTGATGGCGATGCCCGTCATCCGCCCCGCGCGCACCATCGGCAGCAGCTGCGTCATCGTGCCGAGGTAGAAATCGACATGCCCGCCCAGCACGTCGTTCATCGCCTGCGCGCCACCGCGATACTGCACGACGCGCATGTTGAGGCCAGCCGCGCGGTTCATCAGCTCCGTCGCGAACTGGTTCACGCTGCCGGCGCCCACGGCGGCGTAGGTCATCTCCCGCTGCCGGGCGAGGGCGAAGAATTCGGCCGGTGTGCGCACGGGTGCCGAAGGCCCCATCGCGATCAGCATCGGCACGCCGCCAACCAGCGCCACGGGCGCAAAATCCCGGATCGCGTCATAGGGCAGCCGGTCCCCCTGCACCGCCGCGTTCATCGCGAAGGTGACGGAGGTGAGCATCACCACATGCCCATCCGGCGCGCTGCGCGCGACGTAATTGGCGCCCACCGAACCGCCGCCACCGCTGCGGTTTTCCACCACCACGGACTGGCCCCAGAGGTCCCCCAATTGCTGCGCCATGAAGCGCGAGACGATGTCGTTGGACCCGCCGGGCACGAAGGGCACGACGATGGAGACCGTGCGGGACGGGAAGGTCTGCTGCGCGGCAGCCCCGCTCGCCGCCAGCGCCAGGCCCGAAGCCACAAGGGGGCGTCGCAGCATCGTGATCACCCCGGCGGCTCCGCTTGGAGCTCGACCGGCGGCTCCGATTGGATCTCACCCGGAAGCTCGATCGTCATCATCAACGCCGAGAGGCTCTTCCCATGCGCGTCCTGCGCGAGGGACCGCGTGACGCCACCACCCAGCGCACCCTCGATGACGAAGTTCAGCGCCCGCAGCTTCGGCAGCTCGTAGCGCTTCAGCGGCCCGGTCGCGATATGCGCGAAGTGGCGCATCACCCGCTCGCCGGTCAGCTGCTCCCGAATGATGGCCCACCCCGCCTCGTCATAGGCGATGACAGAGATGTTGGAGGTGTTGCCCTTATCGCCCGCGCGACCATGCGCGATGTCATAGACGCGGACCATCTCAGACGCTCCCTTCCACGACGAGTTGCGGGTGCACGAGGTGGCGCGGCAGCAGCACGGATTGCACGGCGAGAATTTCCCGCACCATCGGGTCCGAACCCCCGCCCGCGCCGGTCGGGCCGTTCACATGGCAGGCGCGCATCTCGAAGCCGACGGCATCGGCGGATTTGCGATCCGTGGTGCGGACGGCGATGCGCAGCCGCACCTCATAGGGCTCCGGCCGCCCTTCCCCCATGCCGTGCAGCGACGACATGCCGATATAGTCCACCCGCGTTTCGGAATAGGTGAAGCCGCGCCGCTTCAGCCGTTCCAGCACCACATCGGCGCAGAGCTTGGCACGGCCATAGGCGTTGATGCCGGCGAAGCTCAACTGGCCCTCGCCGATAAAGCCATCGTGATAGCCGACGGTGACCTTGTAGGTATCGGTCCGCGGCCTGGCCTTCATCCCCCGCAGCCGCACGCGGTCCGGCCCGACATCGGCGATCTCAAGGTCCGTGATATCGAGCACGCAATCCGGCGTGAAATAGGAGGTCGGATCATGCATCTCGTACAGCATCTGCTCCGTGCAGGTGTGCACATCCACCCGCCCACCGCTGCCTGGCGTCTTGCCGATATAGATGTTCCCCGTGGCGTCGAGATCGGCGAAGGGCAGGCCGCAACCCGCGAGGTCCGGCACCTCCTTCATCCCGGGATCGGCAAAGCACCCGCCGCTCGCCTGCGTGCCGCATTCCAGGATATGCCCGGCCGCCGTCCCGGCCGCGAGGCGCGGCAGATCGTCAAGGCCCCAGCCGTGGTAGTGCATCGCGCAGGCGAGAAACAGGGAAGGGTCCGCGACGCGGCCGGAGATGGTGATCGCAGCCCCCGTCTTCAGACCTTGCAGCAGGATATCCGCGCCGAGATACGCATTGGCGGAGGCCATGCGCGGCAGCAGGGTCTCCAGCGGCTCACCGGTCTCCATGATCGGCAGTTGCGGCATGCCGCGCAGCAGGTCCGAGACATCATCGCCGAGCACCACGGCGCAAGACACTTCGCCCAGCCCCTGCTCCTTCGCCTGGCGTCGCACGGCGCGCGCCGCCCCCAGCGGGTTGGCAGCGCCCATATTGGTGATGATGGTGATCTTGTTCTTCAGCGCCGGCGGCAGCACGGCGGCCATGCGTTCCAGCAGCCGCGGCGTATAGCCCTTCTCCGGGTCCTTCTGCCGCGTCAGATTCTCCCGCGCGATGGTGCGTTCGGCCAGGCATTCGAAGGCGAGATAGTCGAGCCCGCCGCGCTCGGCGATCTCGACGGCGGGGGGAATGCGATCATCGGCGAAGGAAGACCCCACGCCGATCCGCACCATGCCCTGGGGCTTGTCCATGCCTGCGTTCCCGCTCCCGTCCCAAGATATGGCCCACCCCGCGATGGGGGCCTTTCCCGGGATGATCGCAGGGCAGCGCCGCCAGCGGCCAATGCGAAGCGCGGCGGCCTCCATAAGCCCGGGTTATCCGGTCAGGCCGCCAGCGCGGCGTAGTCCAGTGTCGCCATCACCTGCACGCGCAGGATGAAGCGGTGTTCCTCCGGCTTGTAGTCGGCCACGGCGTTGTGCGTCGTCGCGATATTGTCCCACATCAGCACATCGCCGGCCGTCCAGGCATGGCTGTACAGGTACTTCTCCTGCGACTGGTGTTCGAACAGGAAATCCAGCATCGCGTCGCTTTCCGCCGTCTCCATGCCGTCGATGGCGATGGCGTAGCCGGGATTGCAGTACAGCACGCGCCGACCGGTGATCGGGTGGACCTTGAAGATGGGCTGGGAGACCGGCGGCTTCTTCCGCCGCTGTTCCTCCGTCAGCGGCGCGCGGGGGGACCCGGGGCGGCTGCGCATCAACTCCCAGAACTTGTTGAAGTCATGCGTCGCGCTGCGGCCTTCCAGCTTCGTCTTCACGGCCTCGGGCAGATCCTCATACGCCTTGTGCATATCGAGGAACTGCGTGTCGCCCAGCGGCCTGCCATCGCGCATCGGCACCTTGCGGGCGTGCAGCACGTTGCAGATGGCGACCTCGCGGCTGTAGCTCATATCCGTGTGCCATCCCTGGCCAGCATCGCCCAAGCCAATCGGCTTGCCCTCCTGGTCCCGCATATTGGACAGGATCATCACCTCCGGGTGGCCCTCGGCGTAGAACATGTTCGCCACATTCTGCTCCAGCCCGCCGAAGCGGCCGCCGAAGATGGAAAGCTTGCTGGCGTTCAGATCCTGCCCAGGAAAGCACAGCACGCCGTGATGGCCGAGCGCGCGCAGGATGGTCCGAAAATCCTCGGCCGAAAGCGGGTCCCGCAGGTTGATGCCGCTGATGCGGGCGCCGACGCCGCCGGGGTTCGTGATGATATCCATGCGGTTCGCTCCCAAGCCTTGGTGGGGCGAAATCTGTCAGTCCACCGGCGCCCACGCAACCGGGCGCAGGCTTTCGCGCGGCGGCGGCACGGCTACACTGGTGTTTTCCCGGCAAGCAGGAAACGGCGCATGACCATCCGCCTCTGGTACCAGAGCCTGTCGCGCGACGGCGCCTGGACCCCCTACCGGGATACGCTGCGACGCAGCCTCGATGCCATCAAGGACCCGGAGACGGAGATCCATATCGCCGGCACCACGCGCACCGGCGGCGTCGCGGACCAGTATCGCTACCTCGAACTCCTCGCCACGGTGGAGGTGCTGGAGAATTGCCAGCGCGCGGTGCGTGAAGGCTATGACGCCTTCCTGATCGGCAATATCGCCGACCCCGGCCTGGTCCAGGCGCGGGAGATCGCGAACATCCCCGTGCTCGGCCTGTGCGACACGGCGATGCACGCCGCCTGCCTCATGGGCGCCAGCTTCGGCTTCGTCACGCTGAACGAGAAATACGGCCCGAAACTGCGGGAGAACGCCGCGAGGGCCGGCCTTTCCTCCCGCCTCGCCGGTGTCGGGCGGATGGATCTCGACCGCATCCTCGACATGAATGCGGGCTTTGCGGATCCCGCGCGCCGCCAGGAGCTGGCGGAAGCCTTCCTCGATGTCGCGGATACGCCGGAAGCGCCGGAGGTGGTGATCGCCGGCGGCGGCGTGATGATGGCGCTGCTGGCCGAGGCCGGCGTGACCCGCACGCGCAAGGGCGCCACCGTGCTGAACGGCGTGCTGTCGCTGGTCAAGATGGCGGAAGCCGCGGTGCGGATGGACCGCCTCCTCGGCGGCGCCTTCACCAGCAAGCGCCTGACCGCGGCGCCGCCAGGCCCCGACCAGATCGCCGAGATCCGCCGCTTCTGCGGGGATGTGTATCCGACGGTTTCCTGACCCTCACACGCCGGGCGCCGCCTCCGGCGGCTTGGCTTCGCGGCACTGGCCGCGGGCGCCCTTCGGCGCCTCGGCCGGCCTTGCCGGCCGTAGGTTTCTGACCCTCAGACGCCGGGCGCCAACTCACCGCCCGGCCCGTCGCGCCGTCCACACCGCATGGCCCAGCAGGGCGACGGCCAGCACCAGGCACCCCGCGGAAATCGGCCGCTCCACCAGGATGAGAAAATCACCCTGCGACATCTCAAGCGACCGTCGCAGTCCGCCTTCCATCAACGGGCCGAGGATCAGGGTCAGCGTCAGCGGCACCAGCGGCAGGTCGAGCCTTCGCATGATCCAGCCCAGCACGCCGAACCCCGCCAGAAGCCATATGTCGAACACGCTGTTGTTCAGGCTGTAGGTGCCCAGCACCGTGAAGCCGAGGATCAGCGCGAACAGCAGCGGATAGGGAATGCGCAGCACCAGCAGCCACATCGGAATCAGCGGAAGGTTCAGCACCAGCAGCATGACATTGCCGATATAGAGGCTGGCGATCACCGCCCAGACCACATCGCCATGCTCCTGGAACAGCAGGGGCCCCGGCACCAGCCCGTTCATCATGAAGGCGCCCATCAGGATGGCGACGACGCCCGATCCCGGGATGCCCAGCGTCAGCAGCGGCAGCAGCGCGCCATTCGCCGCCGCGTTGTTCGCCGTCTCCGGCCCCGCCACACCCTCGATCGCGCCCTCTCCGAAGCGCTCCGGGGTGCGGGAGATCTGGCGCTCCATCGCATAGGACATGAAGGCCGCGCTGGTGGACCCCAGGCCGGGGATGACGCCGATGATGAAGCCCAGCAGCGTGCCGCGCGTGATCGGCCCGGCGGAGCGGCGCCAATCCTCCCCGGTCATGCGCAGCTTCGTCAGTTCGGCCTGGGAAAAGCGCCGGTCGGGGTCCTCGATGTTGGAGAGAATCTCCCCCACCCCGAACAGCCCCATGATGACGACGACGAAGCCGATGCCGTCCAGCAGGTTCGCCTCCCCGAAGGTCAGCCGCGGCAGCCCCATCACCGGGTCTGTCCCCACCATCGCCAGGATGAGGCCCAAGGTCGCGGAGATCATCCCCCGCAGCAGTGAACGCCCGGACAGCGCCGCCGTCAGCATCAGGCTCGCCACCATCAGGGAGAAGAATTCGGGCGGCCCGAAGCGCAGCGCCAGCGCGCCCAGCGGCGGGCCGAGGAAGGCCAGCGCGAAGGTCGTCACCGTGCCGCCGATGAAGGACCCGATGGCGGCGACCGTCAGCGCCGCCCCCGCCCTGCCACGCTTCGCCATCGCATAGCCGTCGATGCCGGTGATGGCGGACGCGGCCTCGCCGGGCGTGTTGAACAGTACCGTCGTGATCGTACCGCCATACTGCGTGCCGTAGTAGATCGCGGCCAGCATGATGATGCTGGCCGTCGGCGGCAGCGCGAAGGTCACGGGCAGCAGGATGGCGATGGTGGCGGAAGGCCCGATCCCGGGCAGCACGCCGACCAGCGTGCCGAGGAAGCAGCCGGCGAAGGCGAAGAGCAGGTTTTCCGGTTGCAGCGCCGCGGCGAAGCCGCCCATCAGCAGCGCGAAATTCTCCCCCATGCCTCAGAAGCCCAGCACGCCGATGGGCAGCGGCACACCCAGCGCGCCGGCGAACAGCGCATGCCCCCCGAAGCCGCCGAGTACCGCCACGCCCGCCGCCACCGCCGGCCGCTGCCGCCCCAGCAGCAGCAGCAATCCGAACAGCAGCCCGGTCATCGTCAGCCGAAAGCCCAGCGGTTCCAGCAGCACCGCCACCGCCACCAGCGCGCCCACCACGCCTGCCACGCGCATGCCGCCCGCCCTGGTCAATGGTTCCTGTTCCGCCGCCGGCGCCGGCGTGCCGAAGCGCGCCTGCGCGATCATCCCCGCCGACAGCACGGCCAGCAGCCCCGCCAGCCACAACGGGAAAAACCCCGCACCCGGGCCGAGGGATGTCCAGTAGCGCAGCGCCACCCCCTCCCACGCCACCAGCCCCGCGAGCACCAGCAGCGCGCCCCCCGCCACCTGCCAGGCGATGCGCATCAGCCGCCCTGGCGCGCCAGGGCGATCAGCGGCGCCTGCCGCGCCTCGAAGGCCGCCCAGAAGGCGTCGAGCGTCGGCGGGTCCATGTAGCTGGCATTCAGCGCGAGATCGGCGAGCCGCCGTTGCAGCGTCGCATCCGCGATGGCGTTGCGGATCGCCCCCGTCAGCGCCGCCACCACCTCCGCCGGCATCCCCGCCGGCCCCAGCACGGCGAAGGAGGAAGGGGAGGCGACGTCATAGCCCTGCTCCCCCAGCGTGCGGACCTGCGGGAAGAAGCTTGTATGCCCCTCGCCCATCGTCGCCAGCACGCGCACCCGGCCTTCGCGCTCATGCGGGATGGTGGTGTTGATGCCGTTGATGCCGGCCGCGACCTCGCTCGCCAGCAGGGCGTTCACCACCGGCGCGCCGCCGTTGAAATGCACATAGGCGAAGCGCACCCCGGCCGCCCGTTCCAGCGCCACGCCGGCGAGATGCGTGTTGCTCATCAGGCCGCCGGTCGCCACGAAGATGCCGGCAGGGTCTGCCCGCGCCGCCTCCACCAGGTCCCGCGCTTCCCGAAACGGGCTCGCGCCCGGCACGCAGAGCAGGTTCGCATCGGCGATGTAGTGCGCGATGGAGGTGAAGCTCTCCCGCCGATAGGGAACGCGTCGTTCCGTATCCAGATAGGTCATCGACAGCGAGGGCAGGGACATCAGCCCGATCGTCGTCCCATCCGGCCGCGCCCGCGCGAGTTCGGTGGAGCCGATCTGCGTCGTCGCCCCGGCCCGGTTGAGCACGATGACGGAGGTGGCGAATTCCCGCTCCAGCGCGATCGCCAGGATGCGGGCGCCGACATCGGTGGTGCCGCCGGCCGCGAAGGGCACGATGATGGTGATGGGCCGCCCGCGCGGGGACCAGCCTTGCCCGAGCGCCGGCGTCGCCAGCAGCGTGACGCCACTGGCCAGCAAACCGGGGGCGAGGAGCCCGGTGGCTCGGAAACCGGTGGCGAAAAGACCGCGCCGCCTCATTGCCGTGCCAGCTCGATCAGCGGGCGCTGGCGCTGTTCCGCCTCCGCCCAGTAGGCCGCGAGCGCAGTGGGGTCCATGTAGCGCACGGTCAGGGCCAGATCCGTCATCCGTCGTCGCACCTCCTCGGAGTCCGCGGCGCGCTTCACCGTCGCCGTCAGCGTCGCCACCACCTCCGCCGGCAACCCCGCCGGGCCCAGCAGCGCGAAGGCGGAGGGCTGGGAGACATCGAAGCCCTGTTCGATCAGCGTCGGCGCATCCGGGAAGAAGGGCGATCGCTCCGGCCCGAAGGTGCCGATGGCGCGCAGCGCGCCACCGCGTTCCTGCGGCAGGGTGGATTGGCTGCCATTGATCACCGCATCGACATTGCCGCCGAGCAGCGCCGCGATCGCCGGCGCCGCGCCGTTGAAATGCACGAAGGCGAAGCGCACGCCGGCCACGCGTTCCAGCGCCACGCCCGGCAGATGCGCGTTGCTCATCAGCCCCACCGTGCCGACACGAATGCGCCGCGGTTCCGCCCTTGCGGCGGTGACCAGATCCCCCGCGCTGCGGAACCGCCCGGCCGACTGCACCGCCAGCATGTTCGCATCCGCGATGAAATGCGCGATCGGCGTGAAGCTCGCGCGGTTGTAGGGCGCCCGCCTTTCCGTATCGAGATAGGTCATCGACAGCGACGGCATCGACATCAGCCCGAGCGTGAACCCATCCGGCCTGGCGCGGGCGAGTTCCGTCGCGCCGATCTGCGTCGTGGCGCCGGGCTTGTTAACGACCTGCACGCTGGTCGCCAGTTCCCGCTCCATCGCCGCGGCCAGCAGCCGGGCGCCGACATCGGTCGTGCCGCCCGCCGCGAAGGGCACGATGAGGGTGATCGGCCGCCCCCGCGGCGACCAATCCGCCGCCCGCGCCGTATGC
>CANJXD010000236.1 GCA_947478535.1 Acetobacteraceae bacterium | reverse complement strand
TGAGCGGGCCGTCGGCGGTCGGATTTGATGAACCATTTGAGGTAGAACACGGCGTGAGTTGTCCCGAACCCACACAGGAGAGGGCTTCACATGAAATTCCAACGGAACGCATCCACCAGGATTTATCCGCCGACGACTATCCTGCGCTCCTCCTCCGCAACTTCAACGCCAAGGCATTGCCATTCTTCCACGCATTTCGAAGGATCGACGACGTGTACGCCTGGATCACGCGGCGTCGAAACCCGCCTCACATCAGGGGTCCGATCGAGCTCAGTGATGCATGGATTGCTGCCATGCGGGGCGATTTCAAGAGCAGCGCACAGCACCTGGCTGCCTGCCTCACCAGGATGCCCCCCCCGGATCCTGGTGTTGAAACGGATGAGTGGGCGCTGCGCCAGCAAGCCCTGAGCCTCCTCCGCACCGGCGACCGCACGGCCATCGCCGCCTTCCTGCACGACCGCGAACGCCGCACCATAGCCGCCTATGGCCTGGAACGCTTTTGGCGGCCGACGCCTTTTCCTTTCGAACTTGGCTAGCTGGGATGGCAACGCTGCAGCAGCTGCGGAGCATCTTTTCACCCGTCCTCGCTGCGCATGAGGGCCTGGTGCTCCATCGGCGCTGGCTGTTCAAGCCGCCGATCGAGACAGCGGTGATCGCCCTCCATGTGGGGCCGACATCCTCTGGGATGAACGTGGACCTCACGCTGACAGTCTTGCCTCTGTCCCGCTTCATTCATCCGTCAGCGCTGGGGAATCGCAAGCCGATCCTCATCGAGCGTGTCATTGGCGCGCCCCCGCCCAAGCACTGGATTCCGCTCCATCGCCAAGAACCCCCCAGCGTCTATGTCGACGTCTTCAGCCCTGGCTATCAACAGCACCTCCTGCCGAACTTCGACGCCAAAGTGCGCCCCTTCCTCGACGCGGTCCGGACCTTCGACGACATCGTCGCCTGGATCACGCCGTTCTGCGAACTCCCGCGCCGCATGGGCCCTGTCGAGCACATCGATGGCTGGATCGCTGCCATGCAGGGCGATTTCGCCACCGCGGCGCGGCATCTGCGCACCTATATCGACCGCATGGAGCCGGTGCATCGCGGCGTGATGGACGAGTACTGGACCTTGCAGACCGATATCGAACGTGTTCTCCATTCCGGGGACCGCATGGCCATCGCTGCCTTCCTGCATGACCTCGAACGCCGCACCATGACGGCCTATGGCCTCCACCGCTTCTGGCGCCCCACGCCCTTTCCGTTCGAGCGCGGCTAACCCGCATCCAGCCGCGCCAGGGTCGGGTCGTGGTCGAACAGGGCGAGCAGCGCCAGCGCTGCCTGGCCGCGCGGGCTTTCCAGTGCCGGGTCGCGCGAGAGCAGGGCCTGGGCGTCGCGGTTCGCGATGCGGGTCAGGCGGGCGCATTCCTCCGCCTCCTCCCGCGGGTCCAGCAGGCGGGCGCCGGGCAGGCCGGATTGGCGGGCGCCCAGCGCATCGCCGCCGCCGCGCGTCAGCAAATCCTCCTCCGCGATGCGGAAGCCGTCCTCGGTATCGCGCAGCACCAGCAGGCGGCGCTTCTCGGCCTCGCCCAGCCCGACGGAATGCACCAGCAGGCAGGAGGAAGGCTTCGATCCGCGCCCGACGCGGCCACGCAGCTGGTGCAGGGCGGCCAGGCCGAAGCGCTCGGCCTGTTCGATCAGCATGATGGTGGCTTCGGGCACATCGACGCCGACCTCGATGACCGTGGTGGCGACCAGCAGCCGCGTGGTGCCGGCGGAGAAATCGGCCAGCGCTTTTTCCCGCACCGCGAGATCCTGCATCCCATGCGCCATGCCGACCAGGCCGGGAAAGTGGCCCGAAAGCTCGGCAAAACGGTCCTCCGCCGCCACGCTGTCATCCCGCTCCCCGCCCGTGATGGCGCGGACAACCCAATAGGCGCGCTCGCCGCGCGTCAGAGCCTCCCGCAGCCGATCGACGATCTCGGGCAGGCGGTCCTGGCTGGCGATGCGGGTCGCGATGGGCTGGCGGCCCACGGGTTTGCCCTCAAGCCGGCTGACCGCCATCTCCCCCCACTGGGTCAGCAGCAGGGTGCGGGGGATCGGCGTCGCGGTCATCACCAGCATATCCGCGTCGCGGCCCTTATTGGCCAGCATCAGCCGCTGGCCGACGCCGAAGCGGTGCTGTTCATCCACCACGGAAAGCCCGAGGTCCCGGAACACCACGGCTTCCTGGAACAGCGCATGGGTGCCGATGACGATGGCGACAGAGCCATCCGCCAGCCCGCGCAGCACGCGCTTGCGCTCCGCCCCCTTCACGGTGCCGGTCAGCAATTCCACCCGCACCCCGGCGGGCAGGCAGAGTTTTGCCAATGTCCGCAGATGCTGGCGGGCGAGGAGCTCGGTCGGCGCCATGATCGCGGCCTGGGCGCCGGATTCTACGGCCTGGAGCATGGCCAGCGCCGCCACCAGCGTCTTGCCGGAGCCGACATCGCCCTGCAGGAGGCGCAGCATCCGCCGCGGCGCCGCCATGTCCGCCGCGATCTCGGCCAGGGCCTGGTTCTGCCCGGGGGTGGGGCGGTGGCCGAAGGCGTCCAGCGCCTTGGCCTGCAATTCCCCGGTGCCCGGCATGGCCCGCCCGGCCCGGCCGCGCTGGCGGCGGCGCACCAGGGCGATGGCGACCTGGCCGGCCAGCAATTCATCATAGCAGAGCCGCCGCCGCGCCAAGGCATCCAGCGGGCCTGTCGGGCGTTGCAGGGTGCGGATCGCCGCATCGAAGGGCAGCCAGCCTTCCTTCGCCAGCAGATGCGGGTCCGCCCATTCCGGCAGGGGTTCCAGCCGGCCGAGCGCCGCCCCCATCGCCACCGCGATGCGCCTGGCCGTCAGCCCCGCCACCATCGGCCAGACCGGCTCGACGAGGGGAAGCTCATCCTCCCGTTCCGCCACCAGGGGGTTCATCATGCCGAAGCCGCCGCCGCCTTCGTTCAGTACGCGGCCGCAGACGAAGCGGATGCCATCCGGGGGCAGCAGCTTCTGGATCCAGGGCAGGCGGCCATTCATGAAGCGCAGCGTCAGCGGCTGGCTGCCGGCGAGCGCCTTTACCTCGACGAAGGGCCGCCCTGTGCGGCCGGACCGCGCCGCGCGCAGTTGCATGGGCAGGACTTCAAGGATGCAATCCTGCTCTGCCGGTGCCTCCGCCGGGGACGCCGCGCGGCGGCGGATCACCACCCGTTCCGGCAGATGCAGCAGCAGGTCCAGCACCCGGCCCCCGCCGGTCGCCTCCCGCAGCAGTTTTGCCAGGGTTTCCCCCACGCCCGGCAGCTCCTCCAACGGTGCCAGGAGGCCCAGCGGGGAGGGTAGGGAGAGGGCGGAGGAGGGGTTCTCGGATGTTGTCACAGGAAAAGGGCGGTTCGGGCTGACAGGATTCCCATGCGCCTCTATATGCCAGCACCGAGTAGAATGACGATGCCAGACCCCAGCGATATCCCAGAGCTTTCCCCGCGGCGGCGCCGATTGAAGTTCCGCGCCTGGCACCGTGGCACCAAGGAGACCGACCTGATGGTCGGCAGCTTCGTCCAGCGTCACATCGAGACCTTCACCGAGGGCGACCTCGATGAATTGGAACAGGTGCTGGAGATGGATGACGTGGACCTCGCGGATTGGCTGTCGGGCCGCCGCCCGATCCCCCGCGAGGTGATGACGCCGATGCTGGAACGCATGGCGCTGGAATGCGCAGGCAGCGGCGCCGGCCTGCCGCCGGAACTCCGCCGCGGATGACCACCATCAACGTCCATGGCGCGCCGGAGGGCTATGACGCCCAGCTTCTGGCGCGCCGCCGGGCCGAATCGACCGGGCCGATCCTGCATGTCTGCCGCGACGACGCCCGCATGGCCCGGATGGCGGAGGCGCTGGGCTTCTTCGCGCCCTTCGTCGAAGTGCTGCGCTTCCCGGCCTGGGATTGCCTGCCTTATGACCGTGTCTCCCCCAACCCCGAGATCGTGTCGGAACGCATCGCGACCCTGACGCGGCTGGCGGAAAAGACGAACCAGCCGCGCATCGTGCTGACCACGATCAACGCCCTGGTGCAGAAGGTGCCACCGCGCGCGGCGTTCACCGGCGCCACCATGGCGCTGAAGCGCGGCGGGCGGACGGCGCCGGCCAAGCTCGCGGAATTCCTCGAAGCCAATGGCTACCACCGCACCGGCACGGTGATGGAACACGGCGAATACGCCATCCGCGGCGGCATCGTCGATCTGTTCCCGGCCGGGGAGCAGGAGCCGATCCGCATCGACCTGTTCGGCGACGATATCGAGGATATCCGCCGCTTCGACACCGGCACCCAGCGCAGCGGCGAAAGGCTGGATGCGCTGCTGCTGCGCCCGGTGGGGGAGATGTTCCTCGACGCGCCCTCCATCAGCCGCTTCCGCAGCGCCTACCGGGACCTGTTCGGCGCGGCGGCGGGGGAGGACCCCTTGTATGTCTCCGTCTCCGCCGGGCGGAAGCATCCGGGGATGGAACACTGGGCTGGGCTGTTCCATGAGGCGATGGAAACCCTCGTCGATCACCTCGGCGAAGGCGCTTCCGTCTCGCTGGACCACCAGGCCGAGGATGCGCTCGGCGCGCGGCTTGAGATGGTGGCAGACCATTACGAGGCGCGCCGCCTGCCGGTGCGGGATGGCGAAGTCCCCTATCGCCCGGCGCCGCCGGACCGGCTCTACCTCGACCATGACGCCTGGATCGAGATGCTGGAGGACAGCCGCGTCTTCCGCTTCGTGCCCTTCGACCAGCCCGAGCACGCGCCTGGCATCGATGCCGGCGGGCGGGCAGGGCGGCTGTTCTCCGATGTGCGGGCGGAGGGACGAAATGTGTTCGTCGCCTATGGCGAACACGCCGCGGCGCTCGCCAAGCGCGGCCAGCGGCCGGTGCTCGCGGCGTGGACTCGGGGGTCCCGCGAACGGCTCGGGAACCTGCTGCGGGAGAACAAGGTGCCCTGCGAGCCGGTGGAGGATATCCACGGCGTGCAGGCGCTGCCGAAGGGCGTGGTCGCACTCGCCATCCTCGGCATCGAACGCGGCTTTCTGGCACCCGATCTCGCGGTGGTCGGTGAGCAGGACCTGCTGGGCGAGCGCATCGCCCGCCCGCCGCGCCGCCGCAAGCGCGCGGACCAGTTCATCGCCGATGCGACGGAGATCGCCCAGGGCGACCTGGTGGTCCACCAGGACCACGGCATCGGCCGCTATGACGGGCTGGAGACGATCGACGTCGGCCAAGCCCCGCATGAGTGCCTGCGACTGATCTATGATGGCGGGGACAAGCTGTTCCTGCCGGTCGAGAACATCGAGGTGCTGTCCCGCTTCGGCTCGGATGCCGCGGGCGTGGCGCTCGACAAGCTCGGCGGTTCGTCCTGGCAGTCGCGCAAGGCGAAGGCGAAGAACCGCATCGCGGATATGGCGGCGGCGCTCATCCGCATCGCCGCCGAACGCCAGACGCGGGACGCGCCGGCCTCCATCCCGCCGGAAGGGGCCTGGGACGAATTCTGCGCCCGCTTCCCCTTCGCCGAGACCGAGGACCAGCAGCGCGCCATCGCCGATGTGCTGGAGGATCTGGCCGCAGGCCGCCCGATGGATCGGCTGATCTGCGGCGATGTCGGCTTCGGCAAGACGGAAGTGGCGCTGCGCGCGGCCTTCTGCGTTGCCATGTCCGGCACGCAGGTCGCCGTCGTCGTGCCGACCACGCTGCTGTCCCGCCAGCATTTCCGGGTGTTTTCCGCCCGCTTCGAGGGGCTGCCGATCAAGGTCGCGCAACTGTCCCGCATGGTGACGCCGAAGGAGGCGACGCTGGTGCGCGAAGGGGTGAAGGACGGCACCATCAACATCGTCGTCGGCACCCATGCGCTGCTGGCGAAGTCGATCGAATTCGCCGATCTCGGCATGGTCATCGTCGATGAGGAACAGCATTTCGGCGTCGCTCACAAGGAACGGCTGAAGCAGTTCAAGGCCGATGTCCATGTGCTGACGCTGACCGCGACGCCGATCCCGCGCACCCTGCAACTGGCGCTGACCGGGGTGCGGGAGATGAGCGTGATCGCGACGCCGCCGGTCGATCGGCTGGCCGTGCGCACCTTCATCATGCCCTGGGACGGCGTGGTGCTGCGGGAGGCGTTTCTGCGCGAACGCTTCCGTGGCGGCCAGGTGTTCTGCGTCTGCCCAAGGCTGGAGGACATGCCCCGCCTGCGCGCGCGGCTTGCCGAGATCGTGCCGGAAGCCCGCATCGCCGAAGCGCATGGCCGGCTCGCGCCGACCGAGCTGGAACGGGTGATGACGGAGTTCGGCGACCAGAAGGCCGATATCCTGCTCTCGACCAATATCGTCGAAAGCGGGCTCGACATGCCGGCGGTGAACACGCTGATCATCCACCGTGCGGACATGTTCGGCCTGGCGCAGTTGTACCAGCTGCGCGGGCGCGTCGGGCGCGGCAAGCAGCGCGGCTATGCCTACCTCACCTGGCCGCAGACGCACCGGCTTTCTGCGGCGGCGGAAAAGCGCCTCGAGGTGATGCAGACGCTCGACAATCTCGGCGCCGGCTTCACCCTGGCCAGCCACGACCTCGATATCCGCGGCGCCGGCAACCTGCTGGGCGATGAGCAGTCCGGCCATATTCGCGAAGTCGGCATCGAGCTGTACCAGCAGATGCTGGAAGACGCGGTGGCGGATCTCCGGGCTGGCGCAGGCAAGGCGCGGGATGACGCGGATAGCCGGGACTGGACGCCGCAGATCAATCTCGGCCTGCCGGTCATGCTGCCGGAAGCCTATGTGCGAGACCTGCCGGTGCGCCTCGGCCTCTATCGCCGCATCGGCGGGTTGCAGACGGAAGCCGAGATCGAGGCGATGGCCGCCGAACTCGCGGACCGCTTCGGCGCCCTGCCGGCGGAGGCGGAGACGCTGTTGCAGGTGGTCTGGCTGAAGGCGCTGTGCCGCCAGGTGGGGGTGGAAAAGCTGGATGTCGGGCCGAAAGGCATCGTGCTCGGCTTCCGCGGCAATCGCTTCGCCAATCCTGACGGCATGATCGAATGGGTCTCCGGCCAGCATGGCGCCGTGAAGCTGCGCCCTGACCACAAGCTCGCCCTGGCGCAGGAGATGCCCTACGAGGCCCGCATCCGCGCGGCGCGCGGCCTGTTGCAGGCGCTGGTGGAGGTGGCGCAGGGGCGCGTGCCGAAAGCCGCGGCAAAGCCCGCCGCGCCGCCGCCGAAACCGGTCGCGGTCGCGCCGAAGAAGAACGTCTTCCGCCCCGCCAGCGTCCCGCCGCCGAAGGGCGGCGGCACGCACAAGCCGATTCCCTTCCCCGGGCGGTGGAAGCGGTAGCGGCCCTCAGCGCTTGTCGAGCACCAGATAGTAGTAGTTGCCCGTATCGCTCATGGACGGAGAGGCGCCGGATTGGTCGGCCGGCAGGGTGATCTTCTTGAAGCGGATCACCCCGGCACCGCCCCTGATCTTCTTCGCCTGCTTGGGCGATACGCCGCTCCACTGTTCCACCACCTTGATGCCGGCATCATCGTGGCTGAGGTAGAAGCAGGCATGCTTGCCCGAGTCGCGGTCCTTGGGATACCGGCCGTTCCAGAAGGTGGCGATGACCGCGCCTTTCGGGATCGTCCCTGCCTTCATGTCCTGCACGCGCGGTCCGGGCTTCCAACTGCCGGTCGCGCCGATCTCGGGCACATAGTGCTTCACCAGGCTGACGCAGTGCCCATTCTCGCCGACCGATTTCTCCAGATCCGCCAGCGTCTCGGCCTCCGGATAGGCGAAGAAGCGGAGCAAGGCGACCGCCTCAGCATCGGAGGCCGGCTGCTGCTGGAACAAGCGCTTCAGTGCTTCCAGATGCTCCCGCCAATGCGACGCGGTGATGGGGTTCAGCCATGAGCCAGTCGTCATCGCCGCTTCCTCCGCACCGTGCTGGACCCGTCCAGGACGCTGCCGGGGCGCATCGTTGCATCCCGGAGGCGGAGGTCAAGCGATGGACGGTGTCGTTCCGTTCCGCGGCGCGAGGCGGCGGCTTTGTCGTGATCACGCCCTTGTGTAGCGCGGGCGGGCCGCGCACAAGGCGCCGATGTTCGTCACCCAAGCGCCCACCACGCCACCGGCCGCGGAAGCCACGCCGACGGTACGCCGTACCGACCTCGACCTGCTGCGGATCGTGGTGTGCTTCAGCGTCATCCTCGCCCATGCGCTGCTGATCTTCGGCGCTGAGCCGAATTACCATGTGAAAAGCGCCATGCCCTGGCCGGTGGCGAGCGTGGTCTATGAATTCATGCGCATCGCGACACTGGCGATCTTCTTCGTGCTGGCGGGCTGG
>CANJXD010000235.1 GCA_947478535.1 Acetobacteraceae bacterium | reverse complement strand
CGATCGGCGCCATCGACATGGCGCTGTGGGACATCAAGGGGAAGGCGCTCGGCGTGCCGGTCTGGCAGTTGCTCGGCGGGCGATTGCGCGACCGCATCCGCGCCTATGCCCATGCCAGCACGCCGGACCAGGCGCGCGCCGCCGTCGCCAAGGGGTTCCGCGCGCTGAAGACCGGCGGCGTCAAGAACCCGGTGGAGAAGGCGACCGCGATCCGGGAGGCGATCGGCGACGACATCGACCTGATGATCGACGCCCATGGCCCGCCCTGGCTGACCGCGCCGGATGCCATCGGCATCTGCCAGGCCCTGGCGCCCCTCTCGCCGCTGTTCGTCGAGGAACCGCTGGCGCCGGAGGATATGGAAGGCTACCGCCGCCTGCGCGCCGCGACAGGCGTGCCACTCGCGGCTGGCGAACGGCATGGCGGGCTGTTCGGCATCGCGCCGCTGCTGCTGGAAGGCATCGTCGATGTCGTGCAGCCCGATGCCGGGCGCTGCGGCGGCATCACCGGGCTGCGCAAGATCGCGGCCCTGGCGGAAGCACGCTTCGCCACTGTGGCGCCGCATGCGGGCTCGCTCGGCCCTGTCGCGGAGTTCGCGGCGCTGCATGTGATGGCGGCCATCCCCAACGCCCTGATCCTGGAAAAGATGGACCCGGATTGGGAAGGCCGCGGGCGCGTCGTCACCGCGCAGCCCCGGGTGGAGGATGGCCACATCCTGGTGCCGGATGCGCCGGGGCTGGGGGTGGCGATCGATGAGGCCTTCATCGCCCTCCACCCGAGCCTGCGCAATGTCGGCCTACCCGCGGGCGGCTGGCCGCAGGGAACCGAGGGCGCCACGCTCTACGCCCAGCCCCGCCACCCGCGCGCGCCGGCGCTTCGGGGGAGTTAGGGAAAGGCCCCGCTTGCGTGGCGCGGCGATCCGTCGCATCATCCTACTCGTTGGTATGAATTCCAGCGCATACGGATGCCGGGCGCCAAGCCCGGGTCGGGAAGGAACGCCGCCCCATGTCAGCGCCGCTCGAAGGCCTTCGCGTGCTCGATTTCTCGACCATGGTGCTCGGCCCGCTCGCCGCGCAGCACCTGGCCGATATGGGCGCCGACGTCATCAAGGTGGAACCGCCGGAAGGGGACCTGATGCGCTTCATCGGGCCGCGGCAGAACCAGGCTATGGGCGCCTTCTACCTCAACAACAATCGCAGCAAGCGCAGCATCGTCCTCGATCTGAAGAAGCCCGGCGCGGATGCCGTGCTGCATGACCTCGTGCGCGGGGCGGATGTGCTGCTGCTGTCGATCCGCGCCGCCGCCGCCGCCCGCATCGGGCTTTCGTATGACGCCGTGCGCGCCATCAATCCGAAGATCATCTACTGCCATGTGAAGGGCTATTCGGATGATGGCCCCTATGCCGGCCGCCCGGCCTATGACGATGTCGGCCAGGCGGAATCCGGTGTCGCCGCCTTGCAGACGGTACTGACGGGGGAGCCGCGCTACGCGCCCAATATCATCGCCGACAAGGTGACGGCGATGCAGACGGCGCTGACCATCTCCATGGCGCTGATCCACCGCCTGCGCACCGGCGAAGGCCAGCAGGTCGACGTCCCGATGTTCGAGACGATGGTCGCCTTCAACACGGTGGAGCATCTGTGGGGCGAGGTCTTCATGCCGCCCCTCGCCCCTGCCGGCTATGTGCCGATCAGCACCGCGTCCCGCCGCCCCTTCCGCACGCGGGACGGCCAGTACATCTGCGCGCTGCCGTACAACGAGGCGCATTGGCAGCGCTTCTGCGCGGTGGTGGGAGACCCCGCCCTGACCGCCGACCCGCGCTACAGCACCTTCGCCGCACGGCAGTCGGACCAGCCCGGCTTCTGGTCCGAGGTCGGCCGCCGGATCGCGACGCGGGATTGCGAGGACTGGATCAGCGCCATGACGAAGGCGGACATCCCCTGCGGCCGCTGCAACACCATCGATGACCTGCTGGTCGATCCGCACCTGACGGCCACCGGCTTCTGGCAGACGATCGACCACCCCAGCGAGGGCAGGATCCGCACCGCCGCCTCGCCCACGAAGTTCAGCGAAAGCCCCGCCGTCGCCGCCCGCCCAGCGCCGCGCCTCGGCCAGCACAGCGCCGAATTGCTGGCCGAGCTGGGTTATGACGCAGCGCGCGTCGCGGCCCTGGCAGAAGCAGGGGCGGTACGCCTCGGGGTGTAGCTATTCCTCGATCCCTGGCGGCAGCGGCGGCGTGCCGTGGGTGTGGAAGCTGCGGATGGTCTGCAACCCCCAGGCTTGGCCCTTCTTCCGTTCCGTCTCCGTCCAGGTGATGGTCTTCCAATCCGGCGCGAGGATCAGCCGCGCGCCGGCATGCGCCACCTCCACCCGATTGCCGCCGGGCTCCCACACATAGAGGAAGAAGGTCTGCTGCACCGCGTGCTTGTGCGGCCCCGTCTCGATGAACACCCCGGCTTCGAGGAAGGTGTCCGCCGCCTGGAGGATCGCCTCCCGGCTGTCCAGCGCGAAGGTGACGTGGTGGAAGCGGCCGCGCACGCCATGCGCTTCCTTGGTGAAGGCGAAATCGTAGGATTTGTTGGTGGCCGTCAGCCACATCCCGGCTTCCTCGCCGCTGTCGAGCTCGATGCGTTCGGTGCAGCGGAGGCCGAGATTGCGCTGGAAGAATTCGCGGCAGCCGCGGACATCGACCGCGAGGCAATTGAAATGGTCGATCCGCCGCACATTCACCCCGCGCGCGGGGTAGCGCTCCGCCTGATTCTTCAGAGACGGGCGCCGATCCGCCGGCGGCTCGTACCACTCCGTGTCCCAGTAGAGCTCGAAGGGATGCCCATCGGGATCGAGGAAGCGCCAGCCCGTGCCATGGCCGAAGCTGCCTTCCACCGGCGTGACCTCCACCCCATCGGCCCGCAGCGCGGCGAGGCGGCGTTCCAGCGCCTGGGCGCTGCGCGTGCGGAAGGCAGCATGCCCGAGGCCGGAGGTGGTGGAGGCCGTGAGTTGCAGGGAATACCGTTCGTAATCGTCCCAGCCCCGCAGGAAGACACTGTCCCCCTGCCGGCCGCTTTCGGTCATGCCCATCACGTCGGTGAAGAAGCGCAGGCTTTCCTCGGGCCTCGGCGTCAGCAACTCGACATGGCCGAGATGGGCGATATCCATCACAGGTTCAGGCTGTGTCATGGCGCGGTTGCTTCCCTGCGTTCCGCGCCAGCCTAACGCGGCTTCCCCGCGGGCCGAAGCCCATCGCCGCTTTGCAAGCGGGGCGGACTGCGCGAAGCTTCGCGGCATGACGAAGGCGCGCCGGCAACAAGGCGCGCAAGGCCCAAGAAGGACAGTACCGATGCGCGTCCCGCAGACGACCCGTCGTGCCTTTCTCTCGGCCGCCGCCGCCGCCCTGGCCAGCCCCGCCGTCGCGCAGGCTTTCCCGCAGCGGCAGATCCAGCTCATCGTGCCTTTCGCGCCGGGCGGAGGGACGGAAATCGTCGCGCGCCACTATGCCATGGCGGCGACGCGGCTCGGGGTTTCCATGCAGGTCGTGCCGCTCGCGGGTGCCGGCGGCGCGCGAGGCACGCGCCAGGTCGCGCAGGCCACGCCGGATGGCTACACGCTGCTCCTCGGCACCATGGGGTCCAACGTCACCACGCCGATGCTCAATGATGTCGGCTTCCAGCCCGACAGCTTCGACCCCATCGCCCTTGTCGGCGCGCCGAGCTTCATCTTCGCCGTCAACGCGCAATCCGCCATTCGCACGATGGCGGATCTCGTCACCGCGGCGAAGCGCAGCCAGCTTTCCTATGGCTCCGCCGGCGCCGGCAGTTCCACCCATGTCGCGCTCGAGATCTTCTCCCGCCGCGTCGGCATCGAATTGCTGCATGTCCCCTTCAATGGCAGCGCGGAGGCGCTGACGGCGGTGCTTGGCGGACATGTGGACATGGCCTTGCCGACGACGGGATCGGGGCTGCCGCCAATCCGCTCCGGCCATATCCGGGGCATCGGCATCACGGCGGATACCCGCTCGGCGGAGGCCGCCGACATCCCCACGGTGAAGGAGACGGGGGTGGATTTCGTCTTCTACAACTGGCGCGGCATCCTGGCGCCGAAGGGCACGCCGCAGCCCGTGCGGGCGCTGCTGACGGATCTGTCCCGCCGCATCGTCGAGGACCCCGAATTCGCCGCCCAATCCACCCGCGCGGAAGGGGAGCCACCGATCTTCCGCGATGCCGAGACCTTCGCCCGGCAGATCGCGCAGGAAGTGGCGGAACAGCGCGACGTCACCGCCAGCATGCGAAGGCGCTGACCCGCCCGGGCAATCCCGCGGCGGCGTCAGCCGCCCACCTTGCCTTCGCCGACCTTGCCCTCGATGGCGTCCCAGATCGCCTTCTCCAGATGCACGCCGTCGAAGCGCGCGATCTCCTGAAGGCCGGTGGGGGAGGTGACGTTGATCTCGGTCAGGTAATCGCCGATCACATCGATGCCGACGAAGATCATGCCGCGCTTCTTCAGCTCCGGCCCGATCATGGCGCAGATATGCTTCTCGCGTTCCGTCAGCGTCGTCGGCTCCGGCCGCCCGCCGACATGCATGTTGCTGCGGGCCTCCCCGGCGGCGGGGACGCGGTTGATGGCGCCCATCGCCACGCCATCGACCAGGATGATGCGCTTGTCGCCCTTGCGGACATCCGGCACGTAGCGCTGCACCATCACCGGCTCGCGCGACTTTTCCGTGAACATCTCGAGCAGCGAGTTGAGGTTGGGGTCTTCCGGTTTCACGTGAAACACCCCAGCGCCGCCATTGCCGAACAGCGGCTTGACGATGATGTCGCCGTGCTTTTCGCGGAATTTGCGGATCAGCCGGATATCGGCGGTGATCAGCGTCTCCGGCATCAATTCGGGAAAATGGGTGACGAACAGCTTTTCCGGCGCGTTGCGCACGCTCGCGGGGTCATTCACCACCAGCGTCTTCGGGTGGATGTGTTCCAGGATATGCGTGGCCGTGATGTAGGCCATGTCGAAGGGCGGGTCCTGGCGCATCAGCACGACATCGAAGCCGGCGAGGTCGATCTCCCGCTGTTCGCCGAGGGTGAAATGGTCCCCCTTCAGGCGGCGCACCGTCACCGGTTCCGCCTGCGCGATGACGCGCGAGCCCACCAGCGCCAGATGCCGGACATGATAGTGCCAGAGCTCATGCCCCCGGGCCTGGGCTTCGAGCATCAGGGCGAAGGTGCTGTCGCCATCGATGTTGATGGAGGAGATCGGGTCCATCTGGACCGCGACCTTGAGGCTGCGGGTCATGGTCGGGCGCTCCGTGGCGGGTTGCCCTTCCCGTCGCATGGCGCCGGTCCCGATGGAAGGGGGGGCGTGCCATTGACCATCCCGGCCGCCCGGGTTCACTTCGCGGCCATGAGCACTGAGCCCCGCCCCTCCCTCTCCGGAAAAGCCCGCAAGGCGGGCGTCCTAGGCTGGCCGATGGCGCATTCCCGATCGCCGCGGCTGCATGGCTACTGGCTCGCCCAGCACGGGATCGATGGCGCCTACCTGCCCCTGCCGATCCGGCCCGAACGCTTCGAGGCCGGGGTCCGCGCCCTGGCCGATCTCGGCTTTGCCGGCGCCAATGTTACCATCCCGCACAAGGAAGCGGCCTATGCGCTGTGCGACGTGGTGGATGAGGTGGGCCGCCGCGCCGGTTCCGTGAACACCCTGGTCTTCGAGGAAGACGGCCGCATCCGCGGCACCAGCACGGATGGCTACGGCTTTCTCGAATCCATCCGCGAACAGGCACCAGGCTGGACGGCGGCAGATGGCCCGGCCGTGATCCTCGGCGCCGGCGGTGCCGTCCGCGCGGTGGCCGCAGCGCTGCTCGATGCCGGCTGCCCGCGCCTCACGCTCGTCAACCGCACCCTTGCGCGGGCGGAGGCGCTGGCCGCCGATCTCGGCGGCCCGGTGGAGGTCGCGACCACGCCGCCGCTGGACGGCGCCGCGCTGCTGGTGAACGGCACGTCGCTCGGCATGCAGGGCGAACCGCCGCTGGAGATCGACCTCACCCCCCTGCCGCCCAGCGCGGTAGTGGCGGATATGGTCTATGTGCCGCTGGAAACGCCGCTGCTGGCGGCAGCGCGCGCCCGTGGGCTGCGCGGCGTGGATGGGCTCGGCATGCTGCTGCACCAGGCTCGCCCGGGCTTTCATGCGTGGTTCGGCCTGGACCCGCAGGTGGATGCGGCGCTGCGTGACTTCGTCGCGCATGATATTCCCCGGCGATGAAGGTCATCGGCCTCACCGGCAGCATCGGCATGGGCAAGTCCACGGCCTCCGCCACCTTCCGGCGGCTGGGCGTGCCGGTCTTCGATGCCGATGCGGCGGTGCATCGCCTGCAAGGCAAGGGCGGCGCCGCCGTCGTTCCCATCGAGGCCGCCTTCCCCGGCACGACGCGCGACGGCCATGTGGACCGGGAGGCGCTGCGCCGCCGCGTGCTCGGCGACAGTGCGGCGATGACGCGGCTGGAACGCATCGTCCACCCGCTGGTCCGCAAGGCCGAACGCGATTTCCGCGCCGCCTGCCGCCGCGCGGGGCAGCGCCTGGCGGTGCTCGACGTGCCCCTGCTGTTCGAGACGAAGCGGCAGGACCAGGTGGACCGTGTCGTCGTCGTCACCGCGCCGGCCTCGGTCCAGCGCATCCGCGTCCTCCGCCGCCCGGGGATGACGGAAGACCGCCTGAACTCCATCCTCGCCCGCCAGACCCCGGATGCCGAAAAGCGCCGTCGTGCCGACCATGTGGTCCACACCGGCCTGTCCCGCCACGCCGCGCAACGCGCCATAAGGCGCCTCGTCCATGAATTGAGAGGCTGCGATGCGCCAGGTCGTCCTTGATACCGAGACCACCGGCCTCGACCCCGCAACCGGTGACCGCGTCATCGAGGTCGCGGCGATCGAGATCTACAACTTCATGCCGACGGGCCAGACCTTTCACGTCCTGGTCGACCCGCAGCACGACATCCCCGAGGAAGCCACCCGCGTGCACGGCTTCACGGCCGAGATGCTGCGCGGCAAGCCGCTGTTCCGCGAGATCGTCGCTGGGATGATGGACTTCCTCGGCGACAGCCAGGTCATCGCCCACAATGCCCGCTTCGACTTCGGCTTCCTCGATGCCGAACTCGTCCGCGCCGGCCACAAGAAGCTTGACCGATCCCGGATGGTGGACAGCCTGGAGATCGCCAAGCGCCGCTACCCCGGGATGCCCAACAGCCTCGATGCGCTGTGCCGCCGCCTCGGCGTCGATAACACCATGCGCACCAGCCACAACGCGCTGCTCGACGTGAAGCTGCTGGCCGAAGTCTATCTGGAGTTGATGGGCGGCAAGCAGCCCGGCTTCGAGCTCGCCGCGGTGGACACCAAGCCGAAGCTGGAAACCCTGGTGATCGAGGCCGCGGTCAACCGCACCCCCCGGCCGATCCAGCCCAGCGAGGCCGAGCTCGCCGCCCATGCGACCTTCGTGACCAAGCGGCTGAAGGAATCCCTTTGGCTCCAGCCGCCCTTCGCCGAGACGCAGAAGGTTGAGACCCCGAAGCAGGACGCCTGATCGCCCCTCCCACACTCGCCCCTCCCAAGGGGGCGGGGCTTCGCCTACACTATCGGGATGACCCCGTCCCGCCCGCGCGTCGCGCTGTTCGTCACCTGCCTGGTGGACCTCTATCGCCCTTCCGTCGGCTTCGCCGCACTGAAGCTGCTGGAGGATGCGGGCTGCGAGGTGGTGGTGCCGGAAAGCCAGACCTGCTGCGGCCAGCCCGCCTACAACAGCGGGGACCGCGCCACCGCCACGGATCTCGCCCGCGCCGTGGTCGATGCCTTCCTGCCCTATGACTACACCGTGGCGCCCTCCGGCTCCTGCGCCGGGCAGATCGCGCACCACTACCCCGAGCTTTTCGCCGATGACCCCTTCTATCGCGGCCGCGCCGAAACCCTGGCGGCGAAGACGCATGAGCTGACCGCCTTCCTCGCCGATGTGCTCGGCGTGAAGACCGTCCCGGCCCGCTATGATGGCCTCGTCACCTATCACGACAGTTGCTCGGGCCTGCGGGAGTTGGGCGTGAAGGCCCAGCCCCGCGCTTTGCTCGGCGGCGTGGCGGGCCTCGCGGTGAAGGAGATGGCGGAACCCGAGATCTGCTGCGGCTTCGGCGGCACCTTCTGCGTGAAGTACCCGGACATCTCGAACCGCATGGTCGGCGACAAGACGAAGGACATCACCGCGACCGGCGCCGACACGCTGCTGGCCGGCGACCTCGGCTGCCTGCTCAACATGGCGGGGAAGCTGAAGCGGGAAGGGTCCGCCGTGAAGGTCCGGCATGTGGCGGAAGTGCTGGCGGGCATCACCGG
>CANJXD010000234.1 GCA_947478535.1 Acetobacteraceae bacterium | reverse complement strand
GACGGCCCCCGCGGCCACGCCTTCGCCGGCCAGGATCATCGGGATGCCGACGCTTTCCTCATACATCACGGATTTGCCCCAGAGCCCCCGCGCGCCGACGCTGTCGCCGTGGTCGGAGGTGTAGAGAACCCGCGTTTCCGCCCCCAGCCCGCAATCCTCCAGCGCGGCCAGGATCTTCCCCACCTGCTCATCCATGAAGGAGACCAGGCCGAAATACCCCGCCATCATCCGCTGCACATCGGCGTCGGATTTGACGTGGCTGTCATAGGGCACGGTGCGCGCGTATTCGTCGGTGAAGGGGTGGCTGGGCCGCACATCCCGCCCATACAGCTTCGGCATCCCCACCACCGCCGGCGGATACTGGAAAAAATGCTCCGGCGGCGCCGTCAGCGGGAAATGCGGCGTGACGAGCGACACAAACAGGCACCAGGGTTTTTCCGCCGTCTGCCCAGCGCGCCGCCGCAGCCAGATCTGCGCATCCGACGCGATATCGCGGTCATAGCGGGTGTAGTCGCTCTCCCCCGGCCCGGCGGCGGCGCACATCTTGGCCGCCCCCTTGCGCGGCATCGCCGTCTCGTCGCGGATCAGCGCCAGCAGGTCTCCCTTGCCGTCCACCACATGCATCGGCCGCAATTCCTGGGAGAAGCCGTGGTCATCGCCGGGCTGGCCGCGGAAATGCAGCTTGCCGATCGAGACCACCTCATGCCCGCCATCGCGCAGCGCGTGGTGCCAGGACCGGACCTGGCCGTCATAGGGGTCCGCATTGTCGGCGTAGCGGCCCATCTCATGCGTCGCCTGGCCGGTGGCGAGCGCCGCGCGGGCGGGGACGCAGATGGGGGAAGGCGTATAGGCCGCGGTGAAGCGCGTGCCGCGCGCCGCCAGCCGGTCCAGGTTCGGGGTCCGCACGAAGGGGTGTCCGGCGCAGCCCAGGGCTTTCGGGCTATGCTCATCCGACAGGATGACCAGCAGATTCTGCGCGCGGGCCGTCATGCCAAGTTCCTTCCTCAATCCGGGCGCATGATGTCCGCGGGCGCGTCGTTGCGCTAGGCTGCCCGCCAGTTCCGGAGAACCAGGATGCCCGAGATTCCGCTGACCACCCTCGTCCTCGTCGTGCTGGTACTGTTGGCCATCGTCACCGTCGCCAAGGGCGTCCGCACCGTCCCGCAAGGGGAGGTCTGGTCGGTGGAGCGCTTCGGCGCCTTCACCCGGCTGCTGGAGCCTGGGCTGAACATCATCATCCCCTTCGTGGACGCCATCGGCCGCAGGCTGAACGTGCAGGAAGTGGTGCTCGATATCCCCGAGCAATCCGTCATCACCAAGGACAACGCCTCGGTCGCCGTGGACGGCATCGTCTATTACCGCGTGATGGACCCGGCCAAGGCCGCCTATGCCGTGCAGGATCTGAAACAGGCCCTCGTCGCCATGGCGATGACGAATATCCGCGCCGTGATCGGTGAGATGGACCTGGACCAGACGCTGTCGTCGCGGGACCGGATCAACACCTCGCTCCTCACCATCCTCGATGGCGCGACGGAGGCCTGGGGGGCGAAGGTCAGCCGTGTCGAGATCCGCAAGATCGAGCCGCCGGAGAACCTGATCCGCGCGATGAATTTGCAGATGACGGCGGAACGCGAACGCCGCGCCAGCGTCGCCAAGGCTGAAGGCGAGAAACAGGCCCTGGTCCTGCAGGCCGAGGGCCGGCGCGATGCCGCGATGCGGGACGCCGAGGCGCGGGAATCCCTCGCCCAGGCCGAAGCCAACGCGACGCGCATGGTGGCGGAAGCCGCGGCCGGGGCGGGCGCCGATGCGCTGCGCTACTTCATCGCCCAGCAGTATGTGAAGGCGTTCGAGGCGATGGCCGCCAACCCGGCCTCCAAGCTTGTCGTCGTGCCGATGGAAAGCGCGGCGCTCGCCGGCGGCATCACCCAGGCCATGGAATTGCTGCGCGGCACCGGCGGGCCACCGCCCCGCGCCCCGGATGCGCCCGCGCCCCTGCCCGGAGGCAGCCCATGGAACCGGGGCTGATCTGGATCCTCGCCGGCCTTGTGGGGCTGGGGGCGGAGCTGCTGGCGCCGGGGGTCTATTTCCTCTGGGCCGGCATTGCCGCCATCGGCACGGGGCTCGTCATGCTGATCGCGGCACCCGGCTTCGCGGGCTCGGTCGCGCTGTTCCTCGCGATGCTCGCCGGCGGCGTCGCGCTGTCGGTGCGGCTGAAGGCCAAGGGCAAGCCGCAGCGGGTGAACGCCCCCGAAGCCGGCCTCGCCGGGCGCCATGCGATGGTGACGGAAGCCGGCCCCGGGGGCCTGCGGGTCCGCCTCGGCGATAGCGACTGGTCCGCCCGCCCCGCCCGCGGCGCGGCGCCGGCGCTGGGGGACCAGGTGCGCGTCGATGCGGTGGACGGGACGGTGCTGGTCGTCAGTCCACTTGCGCCCCGCTGAGGCGCACCGCCTCCCCCCACTTCGCCGCCTCGGTGCGGAGAAACTCCGGCATCGCATCCGGCCCCATGCCGACCCCCGCCGTGCCATCGGCCGTGACCCGGGCGAGCCAAGCCGTATCCGCCAGCGCCGCCCGCACGGCGGCATCGACGCGCCGCACCACCTCGGGCGGCGTGCCGGTGGGGGCGAACAGCCCGAACCAGCTGGTCAGGTCGAAGCCCGGCACGGCATCGCCCAGCGGCGGCACATCCGGCAGCGCATGGTTCCGCGCAATGGAGGTCACGGCCAGCGCCTTCAGCCGCCCGGACTTCACCAGCTCCGTCGCGGTCGACAGGGTGGGGAAGCCGAACTGCACCTGCCCGCTCATCACGTTGTTGACGATGTCCGGCGCGCCCCGGAAGGGCACATGCACGGCCTGCACGCCGGCCTTCGCCTTGAACATCTCGGCCGCGAGATGCGCGCCGGACCCATTGCCTCCAGAGGCATAGTTCTGGTCCGGCCGCGCCCGGAGGGATACCAGCAACGCCTGCGCGGAATCGGGGCCATTGGGCGGGACGATCAGCAGATGCGGCAGGGCGAAGACGATGTTGATGCCGATGAAGTCGCGCATCGCATCGAAGGCCAGCGTGCGCCGCGTCAGCGCCGGGTTGATCAGCAGCGAATTCGTGCCGAGCATCAGGGTATAGCCGTCCGCCGCCGATCGCGCCGCCGCCTCGAAGCCGATATTGCCACCCGCCCCACCCCGGTTTTCCACCACGACAGCCTGGCCGAGCGCGGGGCCGATCTTCTCCGCGATCTGCCGGGCGCTGACATCCGGCGCACTGCCCGGGATGAAGGGCACCAGCAGCCGCACCGGGCGTGAGGGCCAACTGCCCTGGCCCGTCCCCTGGGCTTGCACCGCCGGCGCCGCCAGCACGCCAGCCGCCCCGGTCAACGCCACTGTCACGAAATCGCGCCGCCGCATCGCCGTTCCTCCAGCCCCCGTTGCGGAAAGGCTAGGACCGCGAGTGAGGGGCGTCCAGCGGGGGAATGTTGCGGGTGGCGCTGGCTTGCCTCACTTTCCGCGCACCATGCAGGAACACGGCACCGATGAACGACAGCGGCTTTCTCCACCGCTACTTCCTCGCCCATGGCGGCAAGGTCATCCACAAATGGCTGCACTATTTCGACATCTATGAGGACCACCTCGACCGCTTCCGCGGCCGCGCCCCGGTGATGCTGGAAATCGGGGTCAGCAAGGGCGGCTCGCTCGGTATGTGGAAGGCCTATCTCGGCCCGGGCGCCCGCATCGTCGGCCTCGATATCAACCCCGACTGCAAGCGCCATGAGGCGGAGGGGATCGAGGTCTTCATCGGCAGCCAGGACGACCCTGGCGTGATCGAGCGCATCCTCGCCGCCTATCCCGAGATCGACATCGTCCTCGACGATGGCAGCCACCGCATGGACCACCTGCGCCGCACCTTCGAACTGCTCTACCACCGCGTGAAGCCGGATGGGCTCTACATGCTGGAGGATCTGCACAGCTGTTACTGGCCGAACTACGGCGGCGGCGTGCGCGTGGCCGAGAGCTTCATGGAGTATGTGAAGGACCGGATCGACGATCTGAACGCCAGCCATACCCAGGGCGCGCTGCCCATCACGCCCTTCACCGCGGCGACGCAATCCATCTGCATCTATGACAGCATCGTCGTCTTCGAACGTCGCCCCCAAGGCATGCGCCGCAGCCTGGCGACCCATGCCCTGGAGCCCGGCCCCAGCCTGCCGCGCCCGGTCCGCGCCCAGCCTGAGCACCCCCGACCTGATCGCCCCCAACCTGGACGCCCCCAACCTGGGCGCCGCGAGAAACCGCCGCGCGTCGGTTAAACCCGGGTCCATCCTGCGCTAACCTGGCGCGCATGACCCCGCTCCGCTCGCTCGATGATCTCTCCCCCGGCCAGGAATTCGACCTCGGCACCTTCTCCCTGCCGCGGGAGGAAGTGCTGGCCTTCGCCGGACGGTTCGACCCGCAATACTTCCACCTCGACGCCGAAGCGGCGAAGGGGTCCATCTTCGGTGGCCTCGTCGCCTCCGGCCTGCACACGCTGTCCGCCACCGTCGGCCACCTCGTCCGCTGCGGGCTGATCACGGACATCAACCTCGCCGGCAACGCCATGCAGATCGCCTGGCCCGCGCCCCTGGCACCGGATGAGGCTGTGCGCTTCCTGCTGCGCGTCGAGGAAGTCCGCCCCTCCCGCTCCAAGCCGGAGATGGGCATCGCGAAGCTGCGCTACCTCGTCACCAAGGTGGCGGACGGGACGGTCGTGCTCGACGTGCTCTGCACGCATTTCATGAAACGGTAGCAGGCTACCGGCAGGAACAGCTGCGCCCTTCGCCGCCGAAATTCCGCTGGGCGAAGCCCATCGCATCCATCCGGAAGCCGAATTTCGGTCCCATCGGGCAGAAGGACGTCCCGCGCGCGATCCGCATCTGCTCGGGGTCCCGCCCATCCACCGCGATCTTCCCGCGGTCGCAATAGACCCAGTAATCCGCTCGCGCCGCCCCGGGTGCGAGGACAAGCACGGCCGCCACGGCCGCCATCAGCATGCGCATGATCCGGTCCCTCCCTGCCCTCAGCATGGCGCGGCGGAGCGCCTCGGAGCAATCCCCCGGAACGCGAAACGGCGCGGAGGTTGCCCCCCGCGCCGTTCCTGCCAGCCAGTCCCGAGAGGACTAGGCGGACTTCTTCATGATCTCGTCGGCCACGTTGCGCGGCACCGGATCGTAGTGGTGGAACTGCATCGAGAAGCTCGCGCGGCCCTTGGTCATGCCACGGAGGTTCGAGATGTAGCCGAACATTTCCTTCAGCGGCACATGCGCGCGCACGATGACGGAGGTGCCGGCCATGTCCTGGCTCTGGATGACGCCGCGGCGGCGGTTCAGGTCGCCGACGACATCGCCGACGTGGTCCTGCGGCGTGGTCACTTCCACGTCCATGATCGGCTCGAGGATGACCGGGGTGGCCTTCTTCATGCCTTCGCGGAAGCAGGCCTTGGCGGCGATTTCGAACGCCAGCGCGCTCGAGTCGACGTCATGGTACTTGCCGTCGATCAGCGTGTACTTGAAGTCCACCGTCGGGAAGCCGGAGAGCACGCCGGTATCGGCCTGCACCTTGATGCCCTTTTCGACCGCCGGGATGTATTCGCGGGGAACCGAGCCGCCAACGACGCCGTTGACGAACTCGATGCCCTCGTTCCGCTCCTTCGGCTCGAAGGTGATCTTCACTTCGGCGTACTGGCCCGAGCCACCCGACTGCTTCTTGTGGGTATAGGTCTCGGTATGCGCCTTGGTGATCGTCTCGCGATACGCGACCTGCGGAGCGCCGATGTTGCACTCCACATTGTATTCGCGGCGCAGGCGATCGACGATGATCTCGAGGTGCAGTTCGCCCATCCCGGACAGGATGGTCTGGCCGCTTTCCTGGTCGGTCTTGACGCGCAGGGAGGGGTCTTCGCCGGCCAGCTTCTGCAGGCCGAGCGTCATCTTCTCCACGGCATCCTTGGTCTTCGGCTCGACGGAGATGTCGATGACGGGGACCGGGAAGGCCATGCGCTCCAGGATCACGGGGTCGTCGTTCGACGCCAGCGTGTCGCCGGTGCCGGTGTCCTTCAGCCCGACGAAGGCGGCGATGTCGCCGGCCGAGACTTCCTTGATTTCTTCGCGCTTGTCGGCGTGCATCTGGAACATGCGACCGATCCGCTCGCGCGAATCCTTGGTCGTGTTCATGATCATGTCGCCCTGCTTCAACGTGCCGCGATAGACGCGGACGAAGGTCAGGTTGCCGTACTTGTCGTTGATGATCTTGAACGCCAGGCCGGCGAAGGGCGCGTTCGGATCGGCCGGGATGTGGCGGCGTTCCTGCGTCTCGTCGAAGCCTTCATCCGGGGCGACCTTGATGCCCGGGACGTCGATCGGGGACGGCAGGTAGTCGACCACGGCATCGAGCAGCGGCTGCACGCCCTTGTTCTTGAACGCCGTGCCGCACAGCACCGGGCGGAACTCGCCGGAGATCGTGCCCTTCTTGATGCAGCGCTTCAGCGTCTCGACAGAGACATCGCCCTTGTCGAAGTATTCCTCCATCGCCGTCTCATCGATGCCGACGCAGATGTCGATCATCTTCTGGCGATATTCGGCGGCCAGTTCCATCAGGTCGTCGGGGATCGGCGCATCCTCGTACAGCGCGCCGAGTTCGTCGCCCTTCCAGATGATCGCCTTCATCTCCACGAGATCGACGACACCCTTGAAGGTGTCCTCGATGCCGATCGGGAGCTGCAGCGTCACCCAGTTGATGCCGAGCTTTTCCGTCAGCGTCGCCGCCGCGCGGTAGAAGTCGGCGCCGGTACGATCCAGCTTGTTGATGAAGATGATGCGCGGGACGTTGTAGCGGTCCGCCAGGCGCCAGTTCGTCTCGGACTGCGGCTGCACGCCGGCCACGCCCTCGATGATGAACACGGCGCCGTCGAGCACGCGCAGCGACCGGTTGACTTCGATGTTGAAGTCGATGTGGCCGGGGGTGTCGATGACGTTGATGCGGTAATCCTTCCACACGGCCGTCACGGCGGCGGAGGTGATGGTGATCCCCCGCTCGCGTTCCTGCTCCATGTAGTCGGTGGTGGTGTTGCCGTCGTGGACTTCACCGATACGGTGGGACTTGCCGGTGTAGTAGAGAATCCGCTCGGTCGTCGTCGTCTTGCCGGCATCGATATGCGCGGTGATGCCGATGTTGCGGATCTTGTCGAGCGGGGTGTGCGCCACGAGGGCCTCCATACGCGAAAGCGGGCCCGACAGCGGGGAAAGTCCCCGTGCCGCCCGCGCCGTTATCCAGATCAAGCCATTTGCGCGGCGGGACATGCCCTCTCCCGCCGGGTTTTGCAAGCTTGCTGAGGGCTTCGCCCCCGCGGGGCTGCACCCACCCCCTCGCGGAGCTGCGAACACCCGCCACGCTGGAGGCATCGGAGGTCTGTTGCACAGCGTCACCCTCTGTCACGCGACGATGCTCCCGCCCGGCCGCCGGCGTGATACGATCCCCCCATGAGCACACCGGGCCACATCGCCGCCATCCGCTTCGGCTTCGGCCTTCGCCTTGGGGAAGCGCCGCCCGCGGACCCTCGCGCCTGGCTGCTCGCCCAGCTTTCCGCCACCACCCCTGCCCCCACCGGCCCAACCGCGGTCGAGGCCGGGCGCCTGCGCAGCGCTGCCGCCCGGGAACGCCGGGACCGGCGGCAGGCCGAGGCCGCGCGCGCCGCGCCCCAACCGGGTGCCTCCACCCCCCCCGCCCAGGACGCCGCCGCCGCGCGTGAGGGGCTGGAGAACACCGCCAAATTGCAGCAATTGCTGCGCGACGAGTCGCGGGGCTGGGCCACCCGCCGCCTGACGACGGCGGAGCCGTTCCGCGAACGGCTGGTTGATTTCTGGATGAACCACTTCACCGTCAGCCGGCGCAACAACCTCATCGCCCCGCTGGTCGGCACGCTGGAACGCGATGCCATCCGGCCGCATCTCACCGGCCGCTTCGCCGATATGCTGGTCGCCGTCACCCGCCATCCGGCGATGCTGATGTATCTCGACAACCATGTCTCGATCGGCCCGAACAGCGTCGCCGCGCGCGGCCGCAATCGCGGGCTGAACGAAAACCTGGCGCGGGAGGTGCTGGAATTGCACACCCTGTCCCCCGCCGGCGGCTACACCCAGGGCGATGTGCAGGAACTCTCCCGCATCCTGACGGGCTGGTCGGTCTCCGCCGATGCCGAGCCCTTCGATTTCACCTGGCGCCCCAACGCCCATGAACCCGGCGAGAAATCGCTGCTCGGCCGTCGTTTTCCGGCCGGCGAGGGCTCCCAGGAAGCGGCGCTGCGCTTTATCGGCACCCACCCCGCGACCTGGCGCCACCTGGCTGTGAAGCTGGCGCGGCATTTC
>CANJXD010000233.1 GCA_947478535.1 Acetobacteraceae bacterium | reverse complement strand
TGTTCCATGTGACGGCGCGGGAGATCGAGGGGCGCTGCGACACGGTCCTGGTGATGGGGGAGGCCGCGGATGATGTCGCGCAGGTCTTCGCCCGGCGCGGCCGGATCGGGGTCATCGTCGGGCAGGACGCCGCGCAGGCGCTGCGGGATGCGGCGGGGCGCGCCGGCATCATCGCCGTGGATGCCGCCCGCTATGCCGAGGCGGTGGCGGCAGGCCGGCCGCAGGATGCCTTCGGTGAACCGCTGGGTGCGGCGGAACTCGCCCGGTTGCTGACGCTGCATGCCGTCGCGGGGTGCAGCCCGGCCCTCACGGACAGTCTTTCCCGCCTGCTGAAGCTGCGCCGCCCGGCTGCAGACCGTCGGTTTTCCCCGGTGCCACGGGCCTGGTCGAACCCGTATGCGGCGGACCTCGTGAATGACCACCTGGCACGGCTCTGGACGGCTGCGCCGCGGGGGGAGCCTGTCGCGCAGCGGGGAGAGCCTGTCGCGCAGCGGGGAGAGAATACCCGTGGCTGAAAACACTCCCCTTGCCTCGGAAACCCCCGCGCCGCTGGTCTGCGTCATCGCCCATTCCCACCCGGATTTCTCCCATGGCGGCGGGGAGCTGGCAGCGCATCGCCAGTTCCTGACCATGCGCACCGCCGGTCGGCCGGCGGTTTTCGTCGGTGCCTGCGAGGTGGGGTCCACCTATGCGCTCAGTCGCCCCATCGAGACCGTGCTGCCCCATGCGCCGGCCGAGTTCGTCTATTCCTTCGCCGGCATGGCCGAGGACCGGCTGGGCTGGGACGACCCCTACCAGCGGCGGGTGATGGTCGATTTCCTCGCCGGGCTGGGGGCGGATGTCTATCACTTCCACCATTACTGGCGGGTCGGCGTCGATCTGATCGCGGATCTGATGGAAGCGCGGCCGGAAGCCCGCTTCGTCATGACGATGCATGACATGCTGGCGATCTGCCTCAATCACGGCCAGATGGTGAAGACCCGGTCGCGGGAGTTGTGCCGGCAGGAATCGCCGCTGCGTTGCCTCGCCTGCTTCCCGGACCAGACGCTGGAACGCTTCGCCTTCCGCAAGGCCGCGCTGATCGCCGTGCTGCAACGGCTGGACCAGGTGATCTATCCCTCCGAGATCGTCCGCGCGCGCTATGAGGCCTGGGGGCTGACGGCGCCGCGCGCGATGGTGCTGGAAAACTACCTCGGCGACGACAATCTGGCCCTGCCCCGGCTTGGCGCCGTGGTGCCGGCGATGGCGGCGCGCTTCGGCTTCTTTGGCCAGCCCACCGCCTTCAAGGGCCTGGATGTGCTGCTGCGCGCCTTCCCCCTCGCGCTGCGGGAAAGGCCGGAGATCACGCTGACCATCCATGGCGCGGAGCGCGACGATGCGCTGCGGCTGTTCCCCACCCTGGCCTCGGCGGTGGAGGCGGCGGGGCAGAACCTGTCCTTCGCCGGGCGGTATGACCCGCTGGAAGCGGTGCCGCTGATGCGCGCCGTCGGCTGGGTCGTCGTGCCCTCCATCTGGTGGGAGAATTCCCCGGTGGTGATCCAGGAGGCACGGCGGGCCGGCACACCGCTGATCGTCTCCGATATCGGCGGCATGGCAGAGAAGACGCTGCGGGATGTGGACGGGCTGCATTTCAACCGCGCCTCCCCCATCGACCTTGCCCGCGCCATGGTGGAGGCGGCAGACCCTGCCACGCGGGCACGGCTGGGCGGGAGCCTGCGGGATGTGATGGGACGGGAGGAGTTCCTCACCGGCCTCGATGCCGCCTTCGCGCCGCGCGCAACGCCGCCCATCGGCTGATCCGCGTGATGCCCACGCCGCCACGCCGCCTTGCCATCGTCATGTCGCATGCCAGCCGCTCCATGGGCGGGGCGATGCGGGATGCGATGGTGGCGCGCGGGCTGATCCGGCGCGGGGTCGAAGCGCGCATGTATCGCCTGCATGGTGGCGAGGCGCTGGAGGAGGAGACGGTGCTGGATGGCGCCGTGCCCGTCAGCTTCTGTCCCTCCGACAATCCTGGCGTTCACCCGCATTTGCAGACCTCGGCGGTGCTCAAGGCGGCGCTCAGGGACTTCGCGCCGGACGTCGTGCTCTACAAAGGGCTCGGCTACTGCGTGAACGCCGATACCCAGGCCGCGCTGGCGCCGGCCACGCGGCATGGCTTCATCGTCGGTGGCGGCACGACGGACCCGCTGCTGGACAGCGCCGCCCTCGTGCTCGGCGAATACCCCGAACAGTTGCGGCGCTGCTTCCGCCCGCTGCTGCGCGCCGGCCGCGCCCTGGTGCTGCCGAAGCATATCGACTTCACCCTGGCCGGGGATGGCGAACCGGTCTCCACCGAGGCGGCTGACTACGACATCATCAATGTCGGCACCTTTGGCGAGGCCCGCAAGAACCAGGCGGCACTGGCGCCCTTCGCTGCGCGGCACCGGATCGCGCTGGTCGGTGCCGGCCCGCTGGCACGCGAGGTCCGGGCCGCCGTCCTGCCCCGGCACCGCGAACGCCTGTCCCTGCTCGGCCGGCTGCCGCACGCCCAGGTCTTCGCGACGCTGCGCCGCGCCCGCATCATGGTGCACACCTCCACCATGGATGGGCTGCCGCGCGCGACGGTGGAAGCGATGGCCTGCGGCGTGCCCGTCATCGCCTATCGCAGCACCATCGATGGCGGCATCCCGCATGGCCGAGGCGGCCTGCTGGTGGCCGAAGCGGCGCTGCCGCATGCCGTGGACATGCTGCTGGCCGATGAGGAGATGCGGATCACGATGGGCCGCGCCGCGCGGCGCCATGCCGAGCGCCACCACGGCGAAGCCGCCATCGACATCGCGGCCGCGGAGGTCCTGGCGCTGCTCTCAGCCTGACGCGCTACCGCTGCGCCGCGCGCCCGGCCGCGAGATCCCAAGGCAACTGGAAGAACACCTCGTCCCAGCCCCAGAACTGGCGGAGCGAACCGCGCAGCGCATTCGGCGGCAGGCCGGGGCGCGCGCCATCTCTGGGCGTCACCGCCATCAGCGGCGCCAGCAGGTCTCGCCAGAAATCGGCGGAAAGCCAGGCATCCACCACGCTCGCATGCAGGCCAGGGGCCAGCGCATCCCGCGCCCCCGCGATGCGGAAGGGCGACGTGCCGAGGAACACCCCCTCCTTCCCGAAGAAGCGCGCTTCCGCCACGACGGAGGAGGAAACGCCGACCACGCGCCGCACCGCGTCCTGGCCCAGCAGCATATAGACATTCTCCGCCGCCTCCCGGATGCGGGCGAGCGGCAGGCCGATGTCGTGCAGGCCGAAGCCATCGGCATTGTAGGGATGCGGCTTGAACAGCAGCCGCGCCTCCCGCCCTGCCAGCGCGTGCAGGGGTTCGGCGAAATCCGCGAGGTCCAGCAGTCGCCCGTCGCGGATCAGTGCCCGATCGACTCGCGTCTGGCCGATCACCAGCAATTCCTCCGTCAACGGCAGGTGCGGCGGCAGCTTGATGGCGGTCGCGGCCATCAGGTCGGCCCATGGCTCGAAGACCGCGTCCTCGGCGTGATGAGCGCGAAGCTGGTCCATCACCGCCGCGTGGTTGCTGGCAAGGGCGAACAGCACGTCCGGCCCGAAGCGATAGGGATGGATGTTCACATCGATCCAGGGGATGCCCATCCACGTCAGCAGGCGCTTCTGCAATTCCGCCAACTCGAAGCCGATGACGACAGCCACGTCCTGGAAGGCGGCGGCCAGCATCGCCACGGCTTCCCGCGGCAGGTCTGGCGCATCGAAGAGGGACACCCACCCCTCGGTATCCGGCGTGGCGCCGGCGGCGGCGAAGAAGCCAGGGGTGTCGAAGGCGGGAAAGGGCGAGCGCGGATCACCCCAGACCAGCGCCTCCACCTCCTGCCCCGCCGCACGGCCGAGCGGTCGGCGCACCAGGCGGTGGAACCACTGGATGTTGCCGGTCTGCGCCGGGCGGAAGGCGTCCTCCTGCGGCCGCAGGAAGTCCCCGGTGACGAGGATGCGCGGCGGCATCAGCCCGCCCGCTCGATCCGCGCCCAGCAGATGCCGAGCCCGAGCAGCCGTGTATCCCGCCGCGGTCCCGTCGCAGGGTCACTGAACTGCACGCCATGCAGCAGCAGCGTCACCTTGCTGCCAGCCGGGCGTTCAGGAATGGTCGCCACCGCCTCGAACAACCCGGTGACGCCATCATTGGAGATGGTCTCGAAAGCCAGCGGCATGCCATCCAGGAACCACTCCTGGCCCTCCAGCGACAGCGGGATGCCATAAGGCGCGCGAAGCGCCAGGCTCACCGCCAGCCGCCCGCCGCCCGCCGCTGGCAACAGCAACGTCGCGCAGCGCGCGGCGCCGGACCAGCGGAGCGAACCGCCTTCCGTCGCTTCCGGATGGTGCCAGCCGAAGCCGGTGAAATCCGGCGCCCCGGCCTCCACCGCCACCGGGCCAACCTCCGCTGCCGGGCCATCCCCCAGCGCGGCCGCCAGGCGGGCGGGCGGAATGGTGGGAAGCGGGTCGATCCGCAGGCGATCGGCCCGCGTCAGCGCCGCTTCCTGCTGCGCCTGGCCCAGCGCATCCACCTGCGCCGATAGCCGGGCGATTTCCTCCAGCAAATATTCCGCCAGCAAGCGTGCTTCCGCATCCACCTGCGCCAGCAGCGGCGCCGCGCCGTCCCGCAGCCTTCCCGCATGCAGGGATTGCAGCCCGGCCTCGATCAGCAGCGTCGCGCGCCGGTCGGGCGAAAGGTCCAGAAGGGGGTGGGGTCCGTTCGACAAGGCAGGGTCTCCTCCCCACCGTCGTAGGGCATTTCAGGGACTGGCGGAATTCTACTGCCGCGATCAGGGCCGCTGGGCGAGGATGGCGCAGGAGATCGTCAGGCCCTGGCGGATGGCTTTCTCGATCTCCACGTCGTTCATCGCGAACAGCGCTTCATCGACGATGATGAAGCCTGCTTCGATCAGCAGGGCCCTGGCTTCGTCGGGATGGCGGAGCAGGAAGATGTGGTCTGGCGCCGGGCTGTTCACGGGAACGTTGACCCAGACGAAGCCGCCGGGCCGCGTCAGGTTCCGCAGCGATTCCAGCGCCTCCCGCGGCCGTTCCAGATGCTCCAGCACCTCGCTGAGCACGATGGCGTCGAAGCGCTCGGCATCGGGCAGTTCGCCCTGCGGCAGCGCGAAAATGTCGCGCTGCGCGAAGTGGACATCACCCTCGATGCCGAGCGTCCTGGCCGCCGCGCGGGTCTGCGCCAGGCTGGCCTTGGAGACATCCCACGCATTCACATCCAGCCCGCCATCCTTACAGGCCACGCACAGCAGCAGCCCATGCCCCGGCCCGATCTCCAGCAGGCGCTGGCCGCGCCGGATCCGCGGCAGCAGCGCCTCGGCATAGTGCTGCAAGGCGCGGGCATGGTTCACCCACAGGATGCAGGACATCAGCAGGCCGTTCATGTAGCGCGTCATGTAGACATCGTCGTTGTAGACGGTCTCCAGCGCCTCGGAGAATGTGGTCAGCCGGTAGGTGCCGGTGCGACGGAAGTGGATTTCCTCCGGCAGGATGATCTTCTCGCAGAGAAACCGGTAATCCTCGGCGAGTTCGCTGAGGCCGGAGGCAATCTCCGGCGCCAGCTTCAACACCATGGCCGACATCATGTCGGCGTGCTGGAGATCGGCCTCCGTGCGCTTGGCGAAGCTCTTGGCCATCGCCCGCTCATGGCCCGGCCATGCCGCCGCTGTCGCTTCGACAACGCGGAGGAGGCTGGCGAAGCGAGCGCCATCAATGCTGATCATCAAGGCCTCATATCTGGGGGAAAGCGGGGACGCCCCATCAGGGATGCCCCATCAGGGATTCCCGCCTTCGATCACAGTGCCCATGAAGCGGTGCATCGCATCCGCGACGATGGGGGTAAACGGCTTCGAATAGTGGCGCATATCGACATGCATCGCGGCAACGGCGCCGTACTCCGCCACCATGCCCGCCGCGTCGAAGACCGGCATTCCCAGCTCCTTCGCGGCGGCGACGCAATTGTCCCGGAAATCGGCGGGCCAGCTCACCGGCCTGCCGTCGGGCATATAGGTGAAGTTGTGGATGATCATGCCTGTCGGCACCGCGACCCGGGACCGCAGTTCCGCCAGGTCAGCGACGATATGCGGCGTCTTCGTCTCCCGCACCCTGGTGCCCTCGATCAGGTCCCGGATGAACAGGTCGTCCTCGGTATCCTTCGGCAGGGCCTTGAGCAACGCCGCCGCCGCCTCGGCACGAACCGGCTCATTCATCTTTTGCATGCCGGCGGAGCGCCAAAGGGTTATCGGCCGGGCCAGTTCCGGGAACCTGTCCTTTAATGCAACGAGAAAGCGGTCCTTCAGCCGATTGCTGTTCAGGATGAAGCCGTCATAGACCATCTCCAGCGGCGTGCTCATCTCCACCAGGGCAAGGTCGGCGCGCTGCAGCACTTTCAGCTGTTTTTCGCTCGGCACATGCTCGGGATCAGCGTAGCAGAGCCGGCGGACATTCAACGGGATCGCGATCTCGCCGGTGCAGAACTTGTGCAACTGCACCGCCGCGCCGCTGGAGAGTGCGAAGGGTGGCCGCTTGAACCCCGCGGCCTTGAACAGGTGGAATCCTTTCCCGACCTCCCTCAGCGATTGCAGCGGGTTGTACAGGGGGCAGCCGCCGAAGGACGCGACCAGCAGGCGCCGGGACGCCTGCCGATGCTCCGGGTCTGTGCGTTCCAGCATCAAGAACCTCCAACCGCCGGGGTGGCCAGGCGAACGCCATTGCCAGCGAAATTAAGGTCACCGCCGGGCACTGTCACGCCCTGTTGCCCCTGCGGACGCCGCGGCGAGCATTGCGCCTGCAGTGTCGCCGCGCCTGCCATCCCGAAGGCCTGCCAGCCCGGAGACCGGGATACCCTGCGGACATGAAAAAGGGCTGGTCCCGAAAGACCAGCCCCCTTCATTCCCAACGAGTGGGAACGCTCAGTTCACCGCGTCCTTCAGGCCCTTGCCGGCCTTGAAGCGCACGCTCGTCGAGGCGGGGATCTTGATCTCCTCGCCCGTCCGCGGGTTGCGACCCTTGCCGGCCTTGCGCTTGGAGGTCGAGAAGGTGCCGAAGCCAACCAGGCGAACTTCCCCGCCCTTCTTGGCCAGCGCCTTCGTGATTGCCGTGAAGACGGCGTCCAGCACGTCACCAGCTTTTGCCTTCGGCATATCACCAGCCTCGGCAACAACGGCAACCAGATCCTGCTTGTTCATGTGGGGACCCCCCTTTCAGGTTCGTGTTCAGACATCTTGGGACAGCGGCGAATCAGCCACCGTCTCGTCGGCACACTAGGAGGCGGATTTCACGCCCGTCAACGCCACCATGCCCGATTCGCGGCGGAAATCCGCCATTCCCACGCTACGTGCGACGAAAAATCCACGCCCCGGGCCGCTCTCCACTGGGCGCCGTCGCAAAAACCCTTGTTCCGACAACAAAAAACGAAGGGCGCCCACCTCGCGGTGGACGCCCCCTCGTCGTCATGCGGCAAGCCAAAGGTCAGTGCGGGCGAACCGTCGTCCCATCCCCAGCGCCGCCGGCGGCGGCAGTGGCCGGAGTCTCCGGCGGTTCCTCCCAGATGATCGCCTCCGGCGGGCGGACCAGCGCCTTCATGATCACCTCGTCCACATGGCTCACCGGGATGATGGTGAGGTTCTTCTTCACGTTGTCCGGGATCTCCGCCAGGTCCTTCTCATTGTCCTTCGGGATGAACACCGTGGTGGTGCCGCTGCGCAGCGCCGCCAGCAGCTTTTCCTTCAGGCCGCCGATCGGCAGCACCCGCCCGCGCAGCGTGATCTCCCCCGTCATCGCCACCTCCCGCCGCACCGGAATGCCGGTGAGGACGGAGACGATGCTGGTGGCCATCGCGATACCCGCGGAAGGCCCATCCTTCGGAGTCGCACCCTCGGGCACATGCACGTGGATGTCCCGCTTCTCGAACAGCGTCGGCTTGATGCCGAAGGACGGCGCGCGGGACCGCACATAGCTCATCGCCGCGCTGACGCTTTCCTGCATCACGTCGCCGAGCTTGCCGGTCGTCTTCGTGGCCCCCTTGCCGGGCACAACCACGCTCTCGATCGTCAGGATCTCGCCGCCTACCTCGGTCCAGGCGAGGCCGGTGACGACGCCCACCATGTCCTCGGCTTCCGCCTCGCCGTAACGGAACTTCCGCACGCCGGCGAACTTCTCGAGGTTCTTGACCGTGACCTGGACCTTCTTCGCCTTCTTGGAGACGATCTCCTTCACCGCCTTGCGGGCGATGCCGGCGAGCTCACGCTCCAGGTTCCGGACACCGGCCTCCCGCGTGTAGTAGCGGACCAGGTCGCGCACGGATTCCTCGCTGATCGACCACTCCGCGGCCTTCAGCCCATTGGCTTCGGACACCTTGGGCAGCAGGTGGCGCTTCGCGATCTCGACCTTCTCATCCTCGGTG
>CANJXD010000232.1 GCA_947478535.1 Acetobacteraceae bacterium | reverse complement strand
GAGTCATTCTGCGGCCCGGGCCGCGGCCCTGGCCAGCGCCGGGCGGGCCGCCAGCACCGCCTGCAAGGCCAGCGCCGTCGCCGCCTGGCAGGGCTCGATCACCGGGATGCCGCAGGCCGCCTCGACCGCCGCGCGATGCTGGGCCATGCCCGCGCAGCCCAGAATCACGGCTTCCGCACCCTGCGCCGCGATGCGCTGCGCGGCATCGATCAGCGCGGCGCGCGGCGCCACCGGGTCCGTCAGCACATCCATCGGCAGGTTCAGCGGGATATGCCCGGCGAGCCGCGCTTCGAGGCCCATGGCGGACAGCGCCCGGCGTTGCCGCTGCACGGAGGGATCGGCGAAAGCGATGATGCCGAAGCGGTCCGCCCGGGCCATCGCCGCGGCAATCGCGCTCCGCAATGGGCCGAAGACCGGCGCGCGGGTCACGGTGCGGATGGCGTCCACCCCCGGATCCGACACGCAGGCGATGACATAGGCTGCTGCATTTTCGCGCTGCACCAAGGCGCAGAGCGGCTCGGCCACGCTGAACCAGTCCCGCCAGGTGATGATGGCGGGCGGTCCGCCCGGGAGTTCCATCACCTCGATCCGCGGCAGGCCAGGAGCCATGAAGCCTGCCAGAGCCTCAGCGATGCCGCTGGTGCAGGCGCTGCTGGTATTCGGGTTCACCACCAGAATCCGCTCGGCCATCCCGTCTTCCTTCCTTGCATATCAGCCTGGGCGCGCGCGCCCCTCGCGCCAAGCCGCAGCCTGCGCCACCATCCGGCGGCGCCGGGGCCAGCGCAAGCCGGTTTCGCCGTGCTTGATCGGCCCTGCGCAACGCGGCATATTGCACTGCACAACGGCGACCCCGCCGGGAATGGCGCCGCCGGTGCGGCCGCCCGACCCGGCCCGGAAAACGCCGGAAGGAACGCCATCCATGCGCTGGGAGCCCAATCGCTCGGCAGCCACCCTGAGCACTACGCCGCCGGATACCGCGTGGACGGCGCTCGGCCGTGGTGCGCGCAACCATTGCCCGGTCTGCGACAAGGGCAAGGTGTTTCAGGGCTATCTGAAGGTCGTGCCGGAATGCGCGCATTGCGGCGCCCCGCTCGGTACGCTGCGGGCGGATGACGCGCCGCCCTATTTCACCATCTTGGTCGTCGGGCATCTGCTGCTGCCGCCCGTCCTGATGATCGAGAAGGCCTGGATGCCGCCGATGTGGCTGCACATGGTCGTCTGGCTGCCGCTGTTCACCATCGCCTGCATCGGCCTGCTGCGCCCGATCAAGGGGGCCACGGTCGGCCTGCTGTCCCGCTTCGGCTTCGAGGTCGATGACCACGGGCCGGACCCGATAACCGCCCCTGGCCCCGCCCCCTCACCCGCGCCCCCTCCCTCGCCGCGCGGCCGCGATGCCTGATCGCGTCCATGGCCCGCGGGACCTGGTGCGGGTGGTGCTGCCGGATGCGCAGCCCCTGCTGAGCCCCTATGCCGAGGCCGATCGCCGCCAGGCGGTGGAGGATCTGCTCGCCGGCAACCGCTTCCGCCCCATGGGTCTGCCGGCCGGGTTGAGCGAAGGCCCCTATGGCATCGCCATCGCGGTGCGGGACGGGCGGCTCATCCTCGATATCCGCGACGCCGAGGACCAGGCGCTGCATGCGCTGGTGCTGGCGCTTGGGCCGTTCCGCCGGCTGATCAAGGACTACCACCTGGTGGTGGAAAGCCATGAGAAGGCGGTCTCCGAAGGCGGGTCCGAGGCGCGCATCCAGGCGATCGACATGGGCAGGCGGGGCCTGCACAACGAAGGTGCGGAACTTCTGGCGGCTCGGCTGGCGGGCAAGATCGAGATCGATTTCGAAACCGCGCGGCGCCTGTTCACCCTGGTCTGCGCCCTGCACCAGCGCATCTGACGGCGGCTCCCCCATGAAGATCGACGGCATTCCCTATCGCAGCGTCTGGGTGGATTCGGAGGATGGCTGGTCCATCCGCATCTTCGACCAGACGAAGCTGCCCTGGGCGATCGAGGTGCTGCGCCTGGGCGATGAGCACCACGCCGCGCATGCCATCCGCTCCATGCAGACCCGCGGCGCGCCGCTGATCGGTGCCGTCGCGGCCTATGGCGTCGCGCTGGCGATGCGGGTGGAGGCGTCCAACGAGGCTCTGGACCGCGTTGTCGCCATGCTGGGCGAAACCCGCCCGACCGCGATCAACCTGCGCTGGGCGCTGGCGCGGATGCACGCCGCCCTCCGCCCCCTGCCCCCCGCCGAGCGCGCCCCCGCCGCCTATGCCGAGGCCGCCGCGATCTGCGACGATGATGTGGAGACCTGCCGGAAGATCGGCGAGCACGGCCTGCCCCTCCTGCGGGAGATCGCCGCTCGCAAGGGGCGGGTGAATGTGCTGACGCATTGCAATGCCGGCTGGATCGCGACGGTGGACTACGGCACGGCGCTGTCGCCCATTTACCAGGCGCATGACCTCGGGCTCGATGTGCATGTCTGGGTGGATGAGACGCGCCCCCGCAACCAGGGCGCGGCGCTGACGGCCTGGGAACTCGGCCGGCATGGCGTGGCGCATACCGTCATCGCGGATAATGCCGGTGGCCATCTGATGCAGCATGGCGAGGTCGACATCGTCATCGTCGGCACGGACCGGGTGACGCGGACCGGCGATGTCGCCAACAAGATCGGCACCTATCTGAAGGCGCTGGCGGCGCGGGACAATGGCGTGCCCTTCTGGGTCGCGCTGCCGCATTCGACGCTCGACATGACCGTGGGCGATGGCATCGCCGACATCCCCATCGAGGAACGCAACGCCGCCGAGGTCACCGACCTCACCGGCCGCACCGCCGATGGCCGGATCGAGACGATCCGCGTGGTGGCCGAAGGCAGCCCGGCGGCCAACCCGGCCTTCGATGTCACCCCGGCGCGGCTGGTCTCGGGGTTGATCACCGAGCGCGGGCGCTGCGAAGCCTCCGAAGCTGGGCTCCGGGGGCTTTACCCCGAGAAGGCCTGAACAACGGTGTTGCGACGTAGCGAAGCCGCCTAACGTCCCTGCTCCCGACCGAAGAGCCCCGATGACGACGCGCCGCGCCCTCGCTGCCCTGGCTTTCTCGCCACTCGCCGCCCCCGCCGCCTTCGCCCAGCCCGCCTGGCCGCGGCGCCCCGTGCGCATGCTGGTGGGCTTTGCCCCTGGCGGCTTCACGGACATCGTCGCCCGGGCGCTTGCCGAGCAATACGCGGCGATCCTCGGCCAGCCCTTCATCGTCGAGAACCGCTCCGGCGCCTCCGGCACCCTCGCCGCCGATGCGGTGGCGAAGGCGCCGGCGGATGGCGCGATGCTGCTGTTCGGGCATTCCACGCCGAATGCGGTGGCGGCCGCGCTGTTCACCAACCTGCCCTACAACCCGGTGACGGATTTCACCCCGGTCGCGCAGGTGGCGGTGCACCCGCATCTGCTGGTGGTGCCCGCCTCCTCCCCCCACCGGACGACGGAAAGCCTGATCGCGGCGGCGAAGGTGCGGGCGGGCGCGATTTCCTACGCCTCCTCCGGCATCGGGTCCGTCCATCACATCGCGTGCGAGATGCTGGCCAAGGCGGCGGGGGTGGAGCTGACGCATGTGCCCTATCGCGGCAGCGCCCCGGCCATGGCGGACCTGATCGCGGCGCGGGTGGACATGACGATCGATGGCGTATCCGCCGTGGCGCCCCAGATCGCCGATGGCAAGCTGCGGCCCCTCGCCGCCGGGACACTGGCGCGGATCGACCGCTACCCCGAACTGACCACGCTGCGCGAACAGGGCTACGGGCCGATCGACGCCGCGAGCTGGGTGGGCGTCTTCGGGCCGCCGGGGCTCGACCAGGGGATTGTCGCCGCGCTTGCCGCGGCGACGGATCAGGCGATGCAGGCGCCGGAGCTGCAACGCGTGCTGGCCGCCGGAAGCTCCATCCCCGCCAGCCGGCGCGGGCGGGACTTCCAGGATTTCGTGGGCGTTGAGGTCGAGGCCTACAAGGCCGTGCTGGGGGAGCGCCGCATCCCCTTGGGGTGAGCGTCTTCGGCCGGGCGACCGCCATCGAGCATCCACAGCCCGAGCACCAGCCCGACGCCGCCCAGCCCCGCAAGCGCCGCGGCTGCCAAGGGCGGCACGCGCCCAGGCAAGGTCGCCTCCCCCATCACCAGCAGCACGGTGGTCAGGATCGCCATCAGTCCCAGCAGGACGAAGGACAGCGCGAGGCGGGGCATTGCGGGGGTTCCAGGAGGAGGAAGGCGTTGCGATGAGGTCCCTTCTACGCGCCGTCCTTGTCCCCGAAGGGTCGCTAGCGGGGCGAAACTGTGGCGCGCGGCCGGCGTGCCGAAACAATTGAAACACGGCCTGTTTCCGCCTCGACACAGTGGAAACTCTATAATCGTTGCGGTCGGCGCCGGCTGCGAACAGCCTGCGGCCCAACACGCAGGAGGCTCCGATGCCCGCCCATCCCCCCGGCTGGACCCCGTCTCTCGGCCTGAACCTCGCTGGCAATGTCGATTGGTCCGGCGATTTTCCGTTCCTTGACCGGATGCTGACCCACCGCCCCTGGGTGACCAGTACGGAGACGCAGTGGAACAGCGGCGCCACGGTGACGCTGGATGCTAATAACTGGCCGACCGCGGTGCCCGAAGGGACGGTGCTGACGACGGTGCTCGGCGCCGATCCCCACGGCGCCAACCCCACCGGCCGCTATGTGCTGACCTGGGAAGGCAGCGGGGAGGTCGCGGCGACGCTGACGGCGGCGATCATCGAGGGCGATGGCACCTCCGGCCGCGCCATCGTCATCTGCCCCGGCACACCGGGCGAGGACTACAACCCGCTTTTCCTGCAGATTCGCGCCAGCGATCCCGCCGACCCCGTCCGCAATATCCGCCTGGTGCGAGAGGATCAGGCAGCCCTGCTCGATGCCGGGGAGACCTTCAACCCGCGCTTCCTGGAGATGGTGCAGGATTTTCGGTCGTTTCGCTTCATGGATTTCGGGCTGACCAACAATTCCACCATCGCCGGCTGGGACGGCCGGCCGGAACCCACGGATGCCTCCTGGGCCTGGGATGGGGTGCCGATGGAAGCGATGGTCGAGCTCGCCAACCGCACCGGCGCCGACCCCTGGTTCTGCATGCCGCACCTCGCGGATGACGATTATGTACGCCGCTTTGCCGAGTATGTGCGGGACAACCTCGACCCACGCCTCGTCGCCCATGTCGAATTCTCGAACGAAGCGTGGAACTGGCAGTTCCAGCAATCGCAGGACGCGCTGCGCTTCGCCGATGAACGCTGGGCCGTCGATGCCAATGGCGATGGCGAATACGGCCCGGGCGAGCATATCGGCGATGGCTGGATGCAGTGGAACGGCATGCGCGCCGCGCAGGTCGCGCAGATCTGGACCGAGGTTTTCGGCGCCGAGACGGCGACCAGGCTGGACCGCGTGGTGGCGACGCAGACGGCCTGGCTCGGGCTCGAGGACCCGCTGCTGAACGCGCCGCTCTGGGTCGCGGAAGGCAATGCGGCGCCCTGGACCTTCTTCGACAGCTACGCGATCACCGGCTACTTCAACGGTAGTCTCTATGAGCCCGCGAACCTCGAAACCGTGATCGCATGGGCGGGGATGGGGGCGGCGGGGCTCGACCTGGCGTTCCAGCAATTGCAGTACGCAAACCTGCTGCCGGACAGCTGGGGGATCGAGAACACCGCCTTCCTGTTCGACTACCACGCCGATGTCGCCGCCGCGCACGGGCTACGCCTGGTGGCCTATGAAGCAGGGCAACACCTCGTCTCCTCCTCCGCGCCGCAATTGCTGGAATTCTTCACCGCCATGGTGAACGACCCGCGAATGGGGGACCTCTACAGCCGCAACCTCGAATTGTTCCGCGCGGCGGGCGGTGGATTGTGGGAGGTTTTCTCCTCCTTCGGCGGGCCTTCCATCTTCGGCCATTGGGGCATGCTCGACACGGTCTATGAGGACCACTCCCCGCGCTGGGACGCCGTGCAGGATGACAACGCCGCGAATGGCGGCTGGGGGGAAACCCGCAGCCCGCTCGCCTTCGCCAATGGCCGCGTCATGCTCGGGGGTGCTGGGGCGGACAGCCTGTCGGGCTCCGCTGGCGGAGACCGGCTGCTGGGTGGCGAAGGCGCGGATACATTGGGCGGGCGCCAGGGCAGCGACACCATGCTGGGTGGCGGCGGCGCCGATGCGCTGGTCGCCGCCGATGGTGCGGACCATCTGCATGGAGAGGCCGGCGACGATACGCTGTCCGGTGGCAATGACCGGGATTCGCTGGATGGCGGGGCGGGGGCGGACCGGCTGGATGGCGGCGCCGGGCAGGATAGCCTGGCAGGCGGCGAGGATGCGGACCGGCTGTTCGGCCGCGCCGGCGCCGATACCCTCTCCGGTGGCGCCGGGGAGGACAGTCTGGCGGGCGAAGCGGGCGACGACATCCTGCTCGGCGATGCGGGGCGCGACAATCTGCTGGGTGGCGCGGGCGCGGATACGCTGGCCGGCGGTGCCGGGCGCGACATGCTGCAAGGCGGGGCGGCGGGGGATGTCTTCGTCTTCCTCGCCGTCAGCGACAGCGATGCGCTCTCCGCCGCCGGGCGGGACATTATCGGTGATTTCAACCAAGGGGAGGATCTGATCCACCTCGCCTTCGACGCGAATGAACTGGCCGATGGGCTGCAAGGCTTCACCCAGATCGTCGGCAGCTTCGGCGCAAACCGGCCCGGGGAATTGCGGCAGGTGCTGCAAGCCAATGGCCGGGTACTGCTGCTGGCGAATACGGATGCCGATGCGGCGGCCGAATTCGCGGTCACTATCATCGGCATTTCTGCCTTTTCGCTGGACGACCTGCTCGCCTGAGTGGCGGTATACCGCGAAAAATACATGAAAACTTTGCAATATCGCCTTCCGATGCGTGGCGCATCGGCCCCGTGGGTGGGAGGCTCCGCGCCGGGAGACAACCCATCCGACAGGAGGCCGCCACCATGCGCCGAGCTTTGACCGCATGCCTTTTCGCCCTGACCGCTTTCGCCGCCGCGCCAGCCGCTGCCCAGCAGCCCCCGCTGCGCTGCGCGGTCGATGGCACCTTTGCCCCGCACGCCTTCCCCCGCCTGGAAGGCGGCGTGCAGGGCTTCAACATTGACCTGTTCCGCGAAGTGGCCAAGCGCCTCGGGCGCGAACTGGTCGTGGACAGCGCCAGCTTCTCGGGCCTGATCCCGGCGATGAATGCCGGGCGCTACGACTTCCTCTGCGCGCCGGTGACGGCGACGGCGGAGCGTGCGGCGAACATGATGTTCACGGAAGGCTACCTCTACACCTCCTTCCAGTTCGGCATCCGCCGCGGCAGCGCGCCGATCCGCAGCCTCGAGGATATCCGCGGCAAGGCGATCACGGTGAACAAGGGCAGTGCGTATGATGCCTGGGCAGCGGCGAATGCCGAACGCTACGGGTTCACCGTGCAGACCTACGACACCCAGACCGATGCCGTGCAGGCCGTGATCTCTGGTCGCGCCTTCGCCAATCTCGGCGGCAACACCGTGGTGCGCTACGCCGCGCAGCGCACGCCGCAATTCGTGCCGGACTTCGTCATCACCGAGACCCGCGCCCATTGGGCCGCGGTGGTGCCGCTGGGGGCGACAGCGATTCGCGCGCAGCTGGAGAACGCGATCGAATGCCTGAAGCGGGATGGCACCATCGCGCGCCTGTCGCAGCAGTGGTTCGGCACGGCGCCGGCGGCGGACGACGCGGAGAATGTGGTGTTCCCCGGCACCGGCGTTCCCGGCCTCGCGGGCTATGACCCGACGCCGCGCGAGCCGACCTGCTCCTGAACTGAAGGACCGGGCAGGAATGCCCGGTACCAGTGACGGCCGGCGCGCATCTGCGCCGGCCGTTTCCATATCCGCCCGCCACTGAGATCGGGACTGCATGAACGGCTGGGACGCTTTCGTCTTCTCCTTCCTCAATGGCCGGGTCGCCGCGCAATACGCGCCGAAGATCCTGGAGGGGCTGGGGCTGACCATCCTGCTTGCGATCTGCATCGTGGCGACGGGCCTGGTGCTGGGCCTGCTGCTGGCGGTGATCCGCGCCATGGGGATCCGGCCGCTGAACTGGCTGATCATCTTCGTGGTCGATGTGTTCCGCGCGCTACCGCCGCTGGTCATCATCGTGCTGGTCTATTTCGGGCTGCCGAATGCCGGCATCGACTTTTCCGGCTTCGGCGCCACCTGGATTTCGCTGTCCTTCGTGCTGATGGCCTTCGCCGAGGAAATCTACTGGGCCGGCATCTGCGCCGTGCCGAAGGGCCAGTGGGAGGCATCGCGCGCCATGGGGCTGCGCTTCCTGCCGACGCTGTTCCTGGTGGTGCTGCCGCAGGCGATCCGCATCGCCATCCCACCCTTGGTCAACCGCACCATCGCCATCACAAAGGGCACCGCGCTCGGCTC
>CANJXD010000231.1 GCA_947478535.1 Acetobacteraceae bacterium | reverse complement strand
TCCTCGCCGTTGATCTTGTACCCGGCGATCGCCTCCTGCCCCGCGGCGGAGACGAGCCAATCTATGAAGCGCTGGCCGAGTGCTGCCTTCACATGCGGGTGGCGCTGCGGGTTCACCAGCATGACGCCGTACTGGTTGAACAGCCGCTCATCACCCTCCGTCACGATGCGGAGGTCCTGGCGGTTGCGGAAGGACAGCCAGGTGCCGCGATCGGCGAGGACATAGGCGTTCTGCGCCGCGGCGGTGTTCAGCGCCGGGCCCATGCCCTGGCCAACCTCGCGGTACCAGGCGCCGCGGCTGGCGGTGGGATCGACGCCTGCCTGCTGCCAGAGCCGCAGTTCCGCCGCATGGGTGCCGCTGCGGTCGCCGCGGCTGACGAAGGGCGCGCGGCTGGCGGCGATGCGGCGGAGCGCCTCCACACTGTCGCGCAGGCCGTTGATGCCGGCGGGGTCGGCGCCGGGGCCGACCAGCACGAAATCATTGAACATCACGGCTCGGCGCGGGCCGCCGGCGCCATCGGCCACGAAGCGTTCCTCGGCGTCCTTGTCATGCACGAAGACCACATCGGCGTCCCCGCGCCGGCCGACATCGAGCGCCTGGCCGCTGCCGAGTGCGACGACCCGCACCGCGATCCCCGTCTCCCGCGTGAAGATCGGCAGGATGTGGCCGAACAGGCCGGATTGCTCGGTGGAGGTGGTGGAGGAGACGGTGATGGATTGCGGCTGGGCCTTGGCGGCCCGGGGGGTGCACAGGGCGGCGGGCAGCATCGCGACGGCGAGGCCGAGGATCAACCGGCGGAGCATGCGAAATCTCCCTTTTGGGTGGTTCACCAGACCAGGTCGCCGCGCAGGAAGGCGGCGGCTTCCGGGGTTGGCGGCGTGGCGAAGAATTGGGCGGCGGGTGCGAGGGCGTTGATCCGTCCGCCGAGCAGCAGCGCGACCTCCCCCGCCAGGCGGCGCGCCTGGCCCAGGTCATGCGTCGTCATCACCACCTTGGTGCCCTGGGCGGCGATGGCGCTGATGATGGCTTCCACCTGTCGCGTGGCGGAGGGATCGAGCGATGCCGTGGGCTCGTCGAGAAACAGGACCTCCGGCGCCAGTGCCCAGGCGCGGGCCAGCGCCAGGCGCTGCTGTTCGCCGCCCGAAAGGCGCCGCGCGGGGCGGCCGGCCAGCGCATCCAGCCCAACGCGGGACAGCGCGAGCCGGGCCGCTTCCTCCGGCTGGTCGAGACCGGCGAGGCGGAGGGGATAGAGCGCGTTGGCCAAGACAGAACGCCGCAGCATCACCGGCCGCTGGAAAACCATGGCCTGGCGTCGCCGGGCGTCCTCCGGTGGCATTGCCCAGGCGAGGCGCCCGGCGCTGGGGGCCAGCAGGCCGTGCAGCAGGCGCAGCAGTACGGATTTGCCGGCGCCGTTCGGGCCGATGATGCACAGGGGCGCGCCGGCACAGATCGTCAGATCGACGCCGCGGATGATGTCGACGCCGCCGGCGGCGTAGCGCAGCGCCTCCGCAACCAGGGGCAGGGCGGCGAGGCTGTCGGGCATCAGGCGCCGCGCCGCTGCGCGATGTCACGCAGGCCCTGGGCGAGCCCGTTCACGCCAAGCACGATGGCCATCAGCACCAGACCGAGAGCAAGCGCGAGCGGCAGGTCGCCCTTCGAGGTTTCCAGCGCTATGGCCGTGGTCATCACGCGGGTGAAGCCTTCGATATTGCCGCCGACCACCATCACCGCGCCCACTTCAGCCGCCGCACGGCCGAAGCCGGCCAGCAGCACCGTCAGCAACAGGAAGCGGCCATCCCAGAGCAGCGTGGGCACCGCGCGCAGGCTGCCGGCACCGAAGCTGCGGAGCTGCTCGGCGTATTCGTCCCACAGCGCTTCCAGCACCTGCCGCGCCAGGGCGGCCATGATGGGGGTGATCAGGATGGCCTGGGCGATCACCATCGCGGCCGGCGTGAACAGCAAGCCGAACTGCCCGAGCGGGCCACTGCGTGACAGCGCGAGATAGACGAGCAGCCCGACCAGCACGGGCGGCAGCCCCATCAGCGCGTTGATGGCGACGAGGATGGCGCGCCGGCCGGGAAACCGCGCCACGGCCAGAAGTGCCCCGAGCGGCAGCCCGATCAGCGCCGCGACGGCCGTGGCGGTGAGGGAGACGGACAAGGACAGCCCGACAATTCTCCCCAGCCCGGCATCGCCCGACAGGATCAGCCCGATTGCCAGCGCGAGGGCCTGACTGAGGTCATGCATCGGCTCTCAGTTAGGGGCGGCATCTGGCGGCGTCCACTGGGGAGAGCTAGGCTACGACGGTATCATTTGCCGAAATTTTCTGGATTCTGCCGATGTCCACTCATCCGCCGCCCGAGATCATGACGCTGAAGGAGGCCGCGCTCTGGCTGCGGCTGTCGGAACGCGCATTGTACGACCTGTCCCGCCAGCAGCGCATTCCCGCGGCGCAGATCGGCGGCAAGTGGGTGTTTCCCCGGGCGGCGCTTGGCCTATGGGTTGCGCGGCAGGCGGTGCTGCCGGAACACCGGCTGGCGCCGCCGCCGATCCTGGCGGGCAGCCACGATCCACTGCTGGACTGGGCGGTGCGCCAATCCGGCTGCGGGCTTGCCTTGCGGTCCGGAGGCAGCCTGGATGGGCTGATGGCGCTGGCGCGGCAGGAAGCGTGCTGCGCGGCGGTGCATGTGCCGGATGCCGATAGCGGCGGCTTCAATGAATCCGCCACGCGGGCGGAAGTGCCGGGCGAATCGCTGGTGGCGCTGAACTGGGCGTGGCGGGAACAGGGGTTGATCCTGCCGGCCGGCAATCCGCGCGGCCTATTGGGGGTTGCGGACCTGGCGCAGCCCGGCCTGATGGTGGCGGGGCGGCAGAAGCGGGCGGGCAGCCACCTGCTGCTGGTGCACCTGTTGAGCGAGGCGGGGTTACGGCTGGATGCGCTGCGCTTCCTGCCTTCGCCGTCCGCCACCGAGGATGAGGTCGCGGCGGCGGTGGCGGAGGGCCGCGCCGATGTCGGCTTCGGCATCCGGGCGGAGGCGGTGCAGCGGGGCCTCGCCTTCGTGCCGCTGGTGCGGGAACGGCTGGACTTGGTGGCAAGGCCGCGTGACTGGTTCGAGCCGGGGCTGCAAAAGCTGCTTGAGTTTGCCAGGGGGCAGCCCTTCCGGGATCGTGCCGCGCGGCTTGGCGGCTATGAGATCGGCACGACGGGATCGGTCGCCTTCATCATCTGACGGCGTGCGCGCCGCGGCCTGCCGGGGTTGCTACGCCGCTAGGGCGATGCCTAACCTGCCTCCAAGCACGGCGCGTGGCGCCCGCGGCAACAGGGGGAACGCCATTCATGGCGCAGGTTTCGATCCGCAAGGTCGTGAAGGCCTATGAAGGCGGCGTGCAGGCCGTGAAGGGCATCGATCTCGAAATCGCGGACCATGAATTCGTCGTCCTCGTCGGTCCCTCCGGCTGCGGCAAGTCTACGACGCTGCGGATGATCGCGGGGCTGGAGGAGATTACAGGCGGCGAGATCGCGATTGGCGGCACGGTGGTGAATGACATCCCGCCGCGCGACCGCGATATCGCGATGGTGTTCCAGAACTACGCGCTCTATCCGCACATGTCGGTCTTCGACAACATGGCCTTCGGCCTGACTCTGCGGAAATTCGCGAAGGACGAGATCAAGCGCCGGGTGATGAACGCCGCACGAATCCTCGATATAGAACCGCTTCTGGAACGTAAGCCGAAGGCGCTGTCCGGCGGCCAGCGGCAGCGCGTGGCGATGGGGCGCGCCATCGTGCGGGACCCCAAGGTGTTCCTGTTCGATGAGCCGCTGTCGAACCTCGATGCGAAGCTGCGCGTGCAGATGCGGACCGAGATCAAGAAGGTCCACCAGACCGTCCGCACCACCACGGTCTATGTGACACATGACCAGATCGAGGCGATGACCCTGGCCGACCGCGTGGTGGTGATGAACCATGGCGTGATCGAGCAGGTCGGGCCGCCGCAGGAACTGTATCACCACCCGAAGACGCGCTTCGTCGCGGGCTTCATCGGCAGCCCAGCAATGAACTTCATTGCCGCGCGGGTGGAAGCGGCTTCCGGCGGGCTGCGCCTGACGCTGCCCAATGGCATTGTCCTGGCCGTGCCGGCGGATCGCACGGCGCGCTACCAGGGCGCGGCCGGGCGCGAGGTGCTGTTCGGCATCCGCCCGGAACACCTGACGGAGCCGAAGAACCTTGACCGGCCGAACATCGCCGTGTTCGAGCTGGTGCCCGAAGTCATCGAGCCCATGGGCATGGAGACGCTGGTGCACCTGTGGCTACAAGGCGCCGAGGTGTGCTGCCGCATCGATCCAACTACACCAGCCGAGCCTGGTCGCCCGATGCAATTTGCCGCCGACCTCAATCACATGCACCTGATCGATCCGGAGAGCGGCCTGGTCCTGTAGGACTTTTGGTCGGACGCCCCACAACACCAACGGAATTCACCCATGGCCGCAGCTTCCGTCCTCGTTCCTGCCCCGGTGGTCGAGGACATCGTCACGCGCATCTTTGCCGCCGCTGGCTGCGATGGCGCGGAGGCGACACGCATCTCCACCTATCTGCTCGACGCCAATCTCGCGGGGCATGACAGCCACGGCGTGGCCCGCGTGCCGCGCTATATCGAGTGGTTGCAGGCAGGCTTTGTGCTGAAGGGACAGAACGTGCAGGTCGTGACGGATGGCGGCAGCTTCCTGCTGCTCGATGGCCTGTTCGGCTTCGGCCAGACGGTGGCGCCGCAGGCGGTCCGCATGGGGATAGAGCGCGCGCAACAGCACGGCATCGCCGTGGTGGGGTTGCGCAACGCGGGGCATATCGGCCGCGTCGGAGCCTATTCGGAAATGGCGATCGCGGCGGGGCTGCTCTCCGTCCATTTCGTCAATGTCGCGGGCAGCGTGCTGGTGGCGCCCTTCGGCGGCACGGAGCGGCGCTTTTCGACGGCACCGATCTCGGTCGGCGTGCCGCTGCCGGGGCGTCCGCTGGTGCTGGATTTCGCGACGTCGCATGTCGCGGAAGGCAAGGTGCTCGTGGCGTCCAATGGCGGGAAGGAACTGCCGGTGGATGCGCTGATCGAGCCGGATGGAACGCTGTCCGGTGACCCGCATACGCTCTACGGCCATTATGAGACGATCGGGCCGCGCAACCCTTCCAACGGGGTCGGCGCGATCCGCGCCTTCGGCGAACACAAGGGCAGTGGGCTCGCCTTCATGTGCGAGATGCTGGCCGGCGCGCTGACCGGCGGCGGCACCTCCGGCCCCGTTCAGGCGCGCGGGCGGATCGCGAATGGGATGCTGAGCTTCTACATCTCGCCGAAGCATTTCGGTACGGAGGCGGAGTTCCACGCCACGGGCCGCGCCTATGTCGACTGGGTGATGTCGACGCGCCCGGCAGTGCCCGGCCAGCCCGTGCTGGCGCCGGGCGACAAGGAGGCCGCGACGCGTGCCGACCGGATTGCCAACGGCGTGCCGCTGCAACCCGATACCTGGGAAAGCATCCTCCAGGTCGCGGCCAGGCTCGGCGTGCCGAACGCCGCCTGACCACGCGGTCCCGGCTTGCGCGCCACCGCCGGGCGCGCGAATTTCCGGGCAAACCAGACAGGGGGGCGTCACCATGATTCGTCGGACATTGCTCGGCAGCGTGCTTGCCACTGGGCTGGCCACCGGGCTTGCCACGCCGGCTTTCGCCTTCCCAGACCGGACGATCACGCTGGCCGTTGGCTACGCGCCTGGCGGGTCCACGGATATCTCGTCGCGCCTGGTGGCGGATCGGCTGGGCCCGGCGCTGGGCCCGAATGGGCGCGTGGTGGTGGAAAACCGCGCCGGCGCCGCGGGCATGATCGCCAGCGACTGGCTGCGCCGCCAGTCGCCGGATGGGCATACGTTGATGCTGGTGGAGGCATCCTCCCACGCACTGGCGCCGGCCGCCGTGCAGGGCGGCACGCGCTATGACGTGATGAACGACTTCACCCATATCGCCATCGTCGGCACCGGGCCGATGATTGTCTTCGCCCCGCCGTCGTTCCCGGAGCGGACGCCGCAGGAAGCGGTTGCGCGTCTGCGCGAAGCGGCGGGGGATACGATGCCCTTCGCGTCATCCGGCGTTGCCTCCATGCCGCATCTCTCGGCGGAAATGCTGGCCTCCGTGCTCGGTCTGGGTGGGCGGTTTCCGCATGTGCCCTATCGCTCCGGTGGGTTGATGGTGGAAAGCATCGCCAAGGCGGAAACCCAGTGGGGCGTGGCGGTCCTGGCTTCCGCCGCCGGGCAGGTGCGGGACGGCCGCGTGCGCGGCATCGCGGTGACGGGGTTGGAGCGGTTTCCCTCCTTCCCTGACATCCCCACGCTGAATGAAGGCGCGGTGCCGGGCTTCGACCTTGAGAACTGGTTCGCCATCATCGGTCCGCCACGCATGCCGGAGGCACTGGTCACGCAGCTGAACGGCGCCGCCCGCACGGCAATCGCGGAGCCTCAGTTGCGGGAACGTCTGCTGATCGCGGGTGTCGCGCCCTGGACGCGGGCGAATTCCCCCGCCGATGCCACGGCCTTCTTCCGCGCCGAGCTCGCGAAATTCGCGCAGGTCGTGCAGCGCACCGGCGTGAAGCTCGAACCCTGAGGCGCCGGTGAACAAGCAGCCCGTGAACAATCAGGCAGATGTTATCGTCGTTGGCGGCGGGTCCGCCGGCTGCGTCGTCGCGGCGCGGCTGAGCGAGGACCCGGGCATCCGGGTGCTGTTGCTGGAAGCCGGGCCGCGCGATGACAGCCCTTGGGTGCGGATGCCCGTGGGCTACGCGCAGCTGTATCGCAGCGGGATCTACGATCCGAAATTCATGACGGAGGCGGAGCCAGCGCTGGGCGACCGGACGATGCACTGGCCGCGCGGGCGCGTGCTCGGCGGGTCTGGCGCGGTGAACGGGCTGGTCTTCCTGCGGGGGTCACCGAACGACTATGAGCGCTGGTCCCAGGCAGGCGCACGGGGGTGGTCCTATGACGATGTCGCGCCGGCTTTCCGGCGGATGGAAAGCTGGGCGGGCGCACCTTCCGAGGCGCGGGGCAGCGAGGGGCCGATCAAGGTGCGGGAACCGCGCCGGCTGGCCCCGGCTGCGCAAGCCTTCGTCGATGCTGCGGTCGGCGCCGGATATCCCCGCTTCGGCGATGTGAATGATGGCGGCTCCATCGAGGGCGTCGGGCCCGTGCAGTTGAACGTCGATGGGCGCTTCCGGTCGAATTCCGGCCGCACCTATCTGCGCCCGGCCATGGCGCGGCCCAACCTGGAGGTGCGGACGGGTGTTACCGTTCAGCGCCTGATCTTTGAGGGGCAGCGCGTTGTTGGCGTCGCCACCGCGCAGGGAGAATTCCGCGCGCGGCGGGAGGTGGTGGTCTCCGCCGGGGCGATCGAGACGCCGAAGCTCCTGATGCTGTCCGGCATCGGTGATGGCGATGCCCTGCGCGCGCTGGGGATTGCGACCGTCGCGCATAGCCCGGATGTCGGGCGGAATTTGCAGGACCATCTGATCGCCAAGTTCATCTGGCGCACCAAGCCTTGCGGCACGATGAACGAGGTGCTGGCCAGCCGGCTGCGCCAGGCTGCCGCCGGGCTTGATTGGGCTCTGCGCGGCGCCGGGCCGCTGGCCATCGGAGCGGGAGAGGCGACGGGCTTCATCCGTGTGACGCCGGGGGCGGAGGAGCCGGAAGCGCAGCTGCTGTTCGTGAACTTCCTGACCTTCGACTATGTAAAGGGCCTGGCCGATTATCCCGGCGTGATGCTGAATTACGGCCCCTGCCGGCCCGACAGCCGCGGCACGCTGACGCTGCGCAGCGCGGACCCCGCGGACAAGCCGGTGATCCGGCCGAACTACCTGGACCACCCGAACGACATGCGGGTGATGCTGGGTGCCGCGGCGGCGTGCCGGCGGATCGCGGAACAGTCGCCCTTCCGTGACCTGCTGCTGGAGGAACTGCGCCCGGCCGTGACGGATGAAGCGGCGATCGAGGCCAACATCCGCGCGACCTCCAATACCGTCTTCCACCCCTGCGGCACGGCCCGCATGGGCAGCGATGACCGCGCCGTGGTCGATCCTCGGCTACGGGTCCGGGGTGTGGAGGGGTTGCGGGTGGCGGATGCCAGTGTCTTCCCGCTGATTCCCTCCCCGAACATCCAGCCGGCCGCGCTGATGGTCGGCGAGCGTTGCGCGGAATTCATCCGTAGCGGGCAATAGCGCTCGCAGTCCCGCCATGCGGGACACGCGGTTGGCGATGGGCTGCCAGAGGGACATAGTCGGGCGTCCAGGATTCGGAAGTCGCCTTCATGAGCCAGCCTGCTTTGGCCGCGCCGAACGCCAGCCCATCCCCGGCTTCCCCGCCAGGGCAGGCGAGCACGGCCACCTTCGCCGTCGTCCTCTCGCTCAGCCTCTGCCACATGCTGAACGACATG
>CANJXD010000230.1 GCA_947478535.1 Acetobacteraceae bacterium | reverse complement strand
TGGAGACGCCGGATGAAGGCAGTGTCTCCTTCGAGGGCCAGTCCATGCCGCCGCTGGGCAGCACCGCCTGGCGCAAGCAACGCGCGCGGATGCAGATGGTGTTCCAGGACCCGCTCGGCGCGCTCGACCGGCGGCTGCCCATCGCGGCACAGATCTCGGAACCCCTGGAGATTCACGGCATCGGCGATGCATCGCAGCGCGCCGATCGCGTGATTGACTTGCTGAAGGCGGTCGGTCTCCGGGTGGACCAGGGGGCGCGCTATCCGCATGAACTCTCCGGCGGCCAGCGTCAGCGCGCCGTGCTCGCCCGCGCCTTGGCGACCGAACCCGCGCTGCTGGTCTGCGATGAGCCGATCAGCGCGCTCGATGTCTCGATCCAGGCCCAGGTGATGAACCTGCTGGTCGAACTGCAGGAGAGCTTCGGCATGGGGATGCTCTTCGTCAGCCATGATCTGCGCGCCGTGCGACAGGTCAGCCACCGCGTCGCCGTGATGTATCTCGGCCGGATCGTGGAGGAAGGAGAGCCGGACGCAGTGCTGCATGAACCCGCGCATCCCTATGCGCGGGCGCTCGTCTCCGCCATTCCGCAGCCCGGGCGAACTGGCCGGCGCACCATCCTGCAAGGGGACCCGCCGAACCCCGCGGACCGGCCTTCCGGCTGCGCCTTCCACCCGCGCTGCCCGGTGGCCAGTGCCCTCTGCGCCGCCCGCGCGCCGCTGCTCAAGCCCCGCAGCAGCGATGGACGCCTCGTCGCCTGCCATGTCGCGCATGGCGAGGCGCCGGCGGGCCGCGGCGTGCCCGCCCTGGCGAGAGCGGTTCTGGAAAGGGCTGCCTGATATGCTGCGTTTCACCGCCTCCCGCCTGCTGCGCGCCGCGCTGACCATCGCCATGGTCGTCACCTTCGCCTTCGTCGTGCTGCGCCTGTCGGGCGACCCGGCGCAGATCATCATGGGGGCGGATGCGCCGCCGGAAGCGGTGGCCGCGTTCCGTATCGCCTGGGGCCTCGACCAGCCGGTCTGGCTGCAATACCTGCATTATTTCGGCGCTATCCTGTCCGGCGATCTCGGGCGTTCGATGCGCGATGGGCGTGACGCCATCGTGCTGGTGGCAGAACGTATCCCGGCGACGCTGGCGCTGACGCTGCCGGCCCTGCTGATCAAGCTCGGCCTCGGCGTCCCCGCCGGCATCACGGCGGCGCTGCATCGCAATTCCCTCATCGACCGCATGGTGATGGTGGTGGCCGTCGCCGGCTTCACCGTGCCATCCTTCGTGCTCGGCCTGCTGCTGGTGCTGGTCTTCGCGGTGCAGCTGGGGTGGCTGCCTTCCGGTGGGCAGGAAAGCTGGCGGCATGCGATCCTGCCGGTCATCACGCTGGGGGTGGGTGGTGCCGCGGTGCTGGCGCGGTTTACGCGGAGCGCGATGCTGGAAGTGCTCGGCCAGCCCTATATCCGCACCGCCAGCGCGAAGGGCGTGCCGTGGCGCGCTGTCGTCACCGGCCATGCGCTGCCGAATGCGGCGATCCCCACGGTGACCATCATCGGCTTCATGATGGGCAGCCTGATCGCCGGCGCGGTGGTGGTGGAAAGCGTCTTCTCCTGGCCTGGCGTCGGGCGGCTGCTGGTGGTCGCCGTCGCCAACCGGGACCTCGCGGTGGTGCAGTGCATCCTGCTGTTGGTCGCCATCACCATGGTCTCGGCCAACCTGGTCGTCGATCTTCTCTATGGGGTGCTGGACCCGCGCTTGCGCAGCCAGCCGAAGCGCGCGGGGGCCTGAGCCAATGTCGGATGCAGCCCTGCCCGCCGTCATCGCGGCACCCCCTGTCCGGCGCCAGGCCGCCATGCCGCCGGTGGTTATCGCCGGCATCACCTGGCTGGTGGTCATGCTCGGCATCGCCGTGCTGGCCGATCTCGTCAGCCCCTATGCCTATACCGCGCTCGATCTTCGCAACCGGCTGTCGCCGCCGATCGGGCTGGGCGGCACCTGGCTGCATCCTCTGGGCACGGATGAGCTGGGGCGGGACGTTCTCTCGCGCCTCATCTACTCCATCCGCACCAGCCTGCTGATCGCCTTCGGCGCCACCATCATCGGCGCGCTGGTCGGCACCTCGCTCGGCTTCCTGGCGGCGCATTTCCGAGGGCTGGTGGAGCAGGCCGTGCTGGCGCTGGTCGATTTCTCCGCCAGCCTGCCCTTCCTGATCCTGGCGCTGGCGGTGCTCGCCTTCTTCGGCAATTCGATGCCGCTGCTGATCTGCCTGCTCGGCCTGCATGCCTGGGAACGCTACGCCCGCATCGCGCGCGGCCTGGCGCTTTCGGCCGGCGCGCAGGGCTATGCCGCGGCGGTGCGCCAGCTCGGCGCCTCCCCCTGGCGGATCTACGGGCGGCATGTGCTGCCCAACATCGCCTCCACCCTCATCGTCTCGATGACGCTGGCCTTCCCGGAGATCATCCTGCTGGAAAGCGGGCTGTCCTTCCTCGGCCTCGGCGTGCAGCCGCCGGCGACCTCGCTCGGCTCCATGGTGGGCTACGGCCGCGAATACCTGACGCGTGCGCCATGGATCCTGCTGGCGCCGGCGTCGACGATCGTGCTGACGACGCTGTCCGTCTCCCTCATCGGGGATTGGCTGCGAGACCGGCTGGACCCGACGCTGCGCTAAGCGTCTGTGCCGCGTGCCCAGACTGATTGCCCAGGCTGATTGCCCCTCTGGACGCCTCCAGAAACCCTTTGCTCACGCGGCGCCGGGCTGATTCACGGATCCCCTGGTGAGCGGGGCGGCGGCGATGGCGGGTCAACCGGGCTTCTTTGACATGTCGGATCGGCTGCGGGAGTTGTCAGCCAAGGGCGATGACCTGGAACGCATAGCCGCCCTGGTGAACTTCGAGCAGTTCCGAGCGGAGTTGGCGCAGGCGGTGCCGCGCGGCAATGGCAGCAAGGGCGGCCGCCCGGCCTTCGACCATATGCTGATGTTCAAGGTGCTGCTGCAGCAGGCGATGTAGGGGCTGTCGGACGAGCGCTGTGAGTACCTGATCAAGGACCGCTTGTCGTTCATGCGCTTCCTCGGCCTGGGGTTGGCCGACGCGGTGCCGGACGCCAACACCATCTGGAACTTCCGCGAGGCGCTGAAGCGCGCCGATGCGGTGCAGACGCTGTTCGCGCGGTTTGATGCCACGCTGAAAGCGGCGGGTTACCTGGCGATGGGCGGGCAGATCGTGGATGCGACCATTGTCGCCGCGCCGAAGCAGCGCAACACCGAGGCGGAGCGGGCGGCCATCAAGGCTGGCCAGGTTCCCGAAGGCTGGGCCGACAAACCCGCCAAGTTGCGGCAGAAGGCCGCTTACCGGCTGGCGGACAATCGCATCGCGCTGAACGCTGGCTGGGACGAGGCACTGCTCGCCGCCGAGGTGGCCAAGCTGCAGGAGATGGGCGGTCTCGATCTGGCGCTAACTGGCTTCGATGCCGGCGAGTTCGATCGGCTGCTGGCAGCCATGGAGCCAGTGGCAACGGACCCTGGCAACGAGCCGCTTGCCAGCCCCGCCGTTGCCAGCGCCGACGCCCCTGGCAACGAGGCGCCGGCGGACGATCCCTCGGACGCCGAACCGGAGCTGCCGCGCCAGGCCGTCACCCGTCCCGGCGATCTCTGGATGCTCGGCGACCATCGCCTGCTCTGCAGCGACAGCACCGACGCCGCCTCAGTGGCGCGCGTGATGGGCGACGACCGCGCCACGCTGCTGTTCACCTCCCCGCCCTATGGAAACCAGCGCGACTACACCACCGGTGGCGGCACCGATTGCTGCATCCGGACCTGGCGGTGACGCTGGCGGACGATGGTCGCGATTACGATGCCATCGCCGCAGCCCGCATGGAGGTCACTCCCGATGCGGCCTGACCTTCAGATGGAGATGATGCCGGTGGCATCGCTCGCCCCTTATGCCGCGTATGCACGCATGCACCCCAGCGAGCAGGTGGCGCAGGTCCGCGCCGGCTTCGTGCCGCAGCCCGAGGCGGTCGGCGCCTTTGGCTACGACTTCCGCCAGGTGGTCGAGATGATCCGCGAGGCCAATGCCCTGCTCGATGATGCCGGGCTCTCGCTCGACAGCGATCCCCGCCGCGTCGCGAAGTCCGGTGCCGCCCAGGATGCCGCGCAACTCGCCGCCATCGAGATCGCCGCCACCGGTGCCGCAGCCCCTCGGGCGGATCCAGCCGCCACATAGGCGCATGCCTAGGCTTCCACCTAGGTCCTCACGGTTGCGCCGCCTGTCCCGTCGAATTGGGGGCCGCTCCAATCGCTATCATTGGGGCGTGGCGGTTAACGCATCGGCAAGGCCGGGTCGATGGAAGCCGCGCCGCACGTCGCCACTCCTTCGCCAGATCCGCACTGGACGCAGTCAGTGACTTGTCAGCCGTACCACTGGCGCATCGCTGCAGTCGTTGGCCCGTCAAGCCACCGGGAAGTCGGCCATCTCGCGGCGCAGCAGCGTCACGATCTCCTGCTGCCGGGTTCGATCCATGCGCATCTGAATCGCTCCGACACTGATGGCAATGAAGGGTCGCCCCCCGGCGGACGGCACCGGGAGTGCGACTGCAGCCATGCCAGGGATGACCTCCCCATCATTCAAAGCGAATCCGTCGCGACGAGCGCGGGCAACACGGGCCTTGATCAGTTCCGACGTCTGGCCATAGCCGAGATAGGCTTCGGCGTTGCGGTCGATGACAGCCACCGCCTCTTCCATGGGTAGGAAGGCAAGGATGGCGAGGCTGCCGGCGCCGACTCCCAGCGGCCGCCTCGTGCCAGGGCCAATGGCCATGGCGCGGATCGGAAAGCTTCCTTCGCGCCGCGCCAGGCAGACCGCCTCATCGCCCGCCCGTGTCGTCGCATAGACGACGTCGCCGGTGAGTTCGGCGAGCCTTTCCAGAACTGGCAGAATCGCGCTGTCGAGCCCGTAGCGGTGCTGAGCCTGGAAGGCCATGGCGAGGAGTTCCGGCCCCGCCATGTAGGAGCGCGTGGCGGTATCCTGCGCGATGAATCCCTCCCGCGTCAGAGCCGCCAGCTGCCTGTGCGCGGTCGCAACATGCAGGCCGGAGCGCATGGCGATCTCGCTGACTTTTAGCCCGCCCGGACCCGCCGAGGAAACCAGGCGCAGCAACGCAAGTCCGCGGCCGAGGCTTTTCGTTCCCGCGGCCGCGTGCTCCGCCGCCAGGGCGTGCGCAGCCGTGGTGCGGCGACTCGACGGGTTGACAGAGGTTTTCATATGCTGCCGAATGCTCTCATAATATGAAAATGAAGTAGCGCGCCTGGTCTTCGCCGACGGATGACCGACCATATCACCGGGCGTGGCCATGCATCACGGGCAAACCCCTCGCCCGGTCGAGCCGCGGGCGCGAGAAGCCAGAAGGAAGACGTCAGATGAGCCACGATGCGATCGCCGATAGTGAAATGGCGGTTCGGCACTGCGCCCAGCAGATCATTGACCTGATCGCGTCGGTCGGCGCCGATCGCGCCCGCCTTCTCGACGGCTTGAGGGCGCCCCTGGCGGCCCTGCTGCAGCGGCCGAACCTGCTTGAGCTGGGTGTGAAGCGGGAAGGCAATCACATCGATAATTCCAAGTACCTCTACTATGACGGCCAACTGGTGATGACGATGGATCAGTTCCCCAAGGGGAAGCGTATCCCGCCGCATGACCATGGCGTCTGGGAAGCGCTGTGCCTCTACGCCGGATCCGTCGAGCACACGGTGTATGAACGCCGGGACGACGGAGCGACGCCCGGGTTCGCCGACCTGGCGTTGATCGAGCATCGCATCCTCCACAAGGGCGACATCTCGATCGTGGCGCCGCCGGCGGAGGTGCATGGCTTCACCGCGCTCGCCGACGAGACCTGGTCGTTGACGGTGGTGGGTGGTCATTACAAGCCGGTGCGCCACTACTTCGACCCGGAGCAGAAATCCTACGTGCAGCGGCGCCCAAAGGCACTACAGCCTGCCGCGTAACGGCAGCCAGCCTCTCGACTGCCAACGAACAAGAACGAAGGAAACGGCATCATGGTGCGGATGACACGCCGGCACGCGTTGCTCGGCTCGCTTCTGGCGGCGGCTCCGGCGGTTGCGCAGGACGCCTACCCGAACCGGCCGGTGCGGCTGATCGTTCCCTTTCCGCCCGGTAATGCGACGGACATCTTCGGTCGAATGATTGCGGATGCGCTGTCCACGCGCTGGCCGCACCGCCTCGTCGTTGAGAACCGCGCCGGCGGCGCCAGCGTCATCGGCCTGGACGCGGGCGCCCGCTCCGCCCCCGATGGGTATACGCTTATCATGGGCACCTCCGGGCCTCTCGCCGTCAACCCAACGGTCATGCCGCGTCTGATCTATGACGTGGAGCGTGACTTCGCTCCGGTCACCAACATCTTCACGCTTCCCCTGGTCATCGTCACCTCCCCCGCGTTCGAGATCGGCACGGTTCAGGCGCTGGCCGACCGCGTGCGCGCAAGACCGGGGGAGGTCACCTTTGCTTCCACTGGACCAGCGACAGCCGCGCACCTAGCCGGCGAGTATTTCGCCCAGCGCGTCGGCGGCCGTATGACGCATGTGCCCTATCGCGGCAGCGGACCCGCCATCGCCGATCTGCTCGGCGGCAGCGTGCAACTGATGATGGACAGTTCGGCGAGCGCGATGGCGGGCATCGAGGCAGGGCGGACGCGGGCGCTCGCGGTGACCTCCCTCTCGCGCTTGCCGCAACTGCCGGATGTGCCGACGGTGCACGAGACGGTCTCGCCCGGCTTCGAGGCGATCGGATGGGGAGGCCTCATCGCCCCGGCAGCCACGCCACGCGGCATCATCGACAAAGTCAATGCGGATGTGACGGCGATCCTGCGCGATCCTGCGGTCGTCGCCCGCATGCTGCAGATGGGCGCCCTCTCCGCGCCGACGACGCCCGACGAGTTCCAGGCGTTCATCCGCTCGGAGACCCGCAAATGGGGAGAGGTGGCGCGCACCGCGAATGTGCGGCTCGAAGGCTAGCGCACCGACCATGACCGCCCGGTCCGCTGGCCAAGCCGACCATGCCGCCATCGCGGAGATGCTGGACGCGGCCGCGCAGTCGGCGAAGGCGGCGCCCCTGTTCCCGGGCCCGCACCCGACGACGCTCGGCGATGCCTACCGCATCCAGGAGCATGTCATCGGCCTTAGGACCTCGCGCGGTGACGCTTTCGCGGGCGTGAAGGTCGGCCTCACCCGCCGAGAGAAGTGGGCGGTATGCGGAGCCGACGACGTCATCGTCGGCATATTGACCCGGTCGATGCTGCATCAGGGAGAAGTCGACATCGCCCTGGACAGCCTGATCGCGCCGATGGTCGAGCCCGAGATTGCCTTCCGCCTTTCGCGCTCCATCGACGGGCCGATTTCCTTCGAGGAGGCGCGCGATGCGATCGATGCCATGGCTGCGGCGATCGAGGTGATCGACACGCGCGTTGCCGGCGACGGCTTCGACCTGTTCCAGATCATCGCCGACAATTCCAACTGTGCTGGCGCGGTGCTCGGTTCGTGGAGCGAGCCGCATGAGCGGCTCGACGAACTGGTTGGGAGACTTGAGGTCGATGGCGAGACCGTGGCGACGGGGCATAGCAGCACGGTGTCCGGCCATCCGCTCTGGTCGGTCTGCGCGGCGGCACGCCTCGCGACCCGGCAGGGACGTCGCCTCGAAGCTGGTACCATCGTGATGTCAGGCAGTCTCGCCCCCGCTCGGCGGGTGCACCGCGGGCAGCGCGTTACGTGCCGCGTCACCGCATGTGCGCCTGCCTGTCTGCGGCTGGTCTAACTCCCGGCAAACGGCTCGAGCGCCACGAAGGGTGGCGCCCCTTGCTTCATTCCACTGCGCTGGCCGGCCGTACCGTCCCGGGCATACTCGCCGGTAACTCCGTGGGAGACGCCAGCGGCGCTGGGGTGCATCGACCTCCGCCGCTTGGTCCGCCTCGACCACCGCCCGACCCGCCTCAGTGATCCGGTAGCCGACCGTCGTGCCGTCACCGTTCCGCCAGGCCATGGCGGATCTCGGTCGGCGCCAAGCGTGTCAATCGGCACGGAAACGGGACCCCGGATCGGCGTCGAATAGGGACCCCGGTTTGGCGTGGTGATGCGCGCAGCGGTCGTCCGGTCCGCAGCCGTAGGCGGAGGGCCGGACGACCGCTGCGCGGTGTCGGTTGGTCGGGATGGGATCAGGCGCGGTTCTTGAACCGCCAGCTCTCGTTGCCGGTCTCGACGATGTCGCAGTGGTGGGTCAGGCGGTCGAGCAGGGCCGTGGTCATCTTGGCGTCGCCGAACACGCTGGGCCATTCGCCAAAGGCCAGGTTGGTGGTGACCAGCACCGAGGTCTGCTCGTAGAGGCGGCTGACCAGGTGGAACAGCAGCTGCCCGCCGGACTGTGCGAACGGCAGGTAGCCAAGCTCGTCCAGCACGACAAAATCCATCCGGCA
>CANJXD010000229.1 GCA_947478535.1 Acetobacteraceae bacterium | reverse complement strand
GCTGGCTTCCCACAGCCACATGGCGGCCAGGATGCCGGCGCAGGCGGCGGCCAAGCGGCCGAGCCACGCGGCGAATCAGGTGCTTTCATTCATTGGGGTGCCTCGGCTCTGGTTGCGTCACACCCTGACGCCGCGCTCGCGCAGCCTGCGCTCCACACGCTCCCGCGCTGTGGCCTCGCTGATCTGTTCCTGGTGCAGCCGCCATGCGTCGCCTTTTTCCAGCGCGATCATGTGGGCCATGTCGGTGTAGCTCGGCGGCGGGTTGGCTTCCGGCCGGCGGCCCATCTGCGCGGCCATCGCGGACAACAGGACCAGCGCCACAGCGGCCAGGCTGGCAATGCCGGCGCGGGTCAGCGCAGCGCCGTCCCATCCGCCGTCCAGCCATTGGCAGGTGTTGATATCCATGCGGGCACGCGCCGATGCGGTGAAGTCGCCGCGCTGGTTGGCGGTGTCGGCGCGCAGTTCGTAGTTGGCACGGCACACGGCTTGCGCGGCGATGGCGCGCGGCCCCTCGCGGTCCGGCTGCGCGCCGTAAACCCAGACCACGGCCAGCAGCCCCGCCACCGCTGCCGTCGTCCGGCCCAACCATACCGCGAAGCCCATCGCCGAGCCCTTCATTCCGTCCGCGCCATCATACCGGCGCGGTGCCGCCTGTCGCGGGGAGTCTCTCGCCGATGATGACGCGCGGGCACCCGCCTGCCGAACACGCGGCGCTGAAAGCCGCCTTCCCTCGGGGTGCGCCTATTCCGCCGATGTTCCTTGCGCTGGGGCGGTACGTTATTGTAGGAATAAATGCGCAATTCTCCCCTCGTGCCTTCCACCTCCCAGGGCTTTGCGGCGGAAGGGGAGTTCGTCCGAAACGGGCGCGCGGAATCGCATCTAGAACCCCTTAAATCTCTTAATCCCCTTAGGGCGCCTCAGCTCCCATCCAGCGCCAGCACGGCAAAACTCGCCAGCCAATGCGCGCCCATATAGTGCCCATCGACATGCGGAAGCGATGCCGCGACATGCGCCGCTGCCGTCTGCTCCAGTGTGTCCCGCCGCGGGTCCTGGCGCTCCATTGTCGCCGCCAGGATGCGCCAGCACCAGGCGCGGGACAGGTTCAGCCCGTCGAGGTGGACGATCCGCCCGTCGCTGCGATCCGCGACGCGGGCGGGGGTGAACAGGCTCGCGGGCTGGCGGGCGCCCATCCAGGGCAGGAAGCGGTCCCGCCACGGCCCGAACCGCGCTGGCGGCAGCAGCCGGGCGAGGCAGGCCGCCTCGGTCAGGGCAGGGGAGAGAAAATCCTCGCCCGAGGGCTCCCACGCCTGGCAATCCCGGTCGGCCTCATGCCAGCGCCAGGCGGTCTCGGCCATGAGGGTGAACAGCGACGGGTCCTGCGCCGCCGCCCAATCGGCGGCGAGTGTCAGGGCGAAGGCCGTATTCGTGTGCATCCCGGCGCGGATCGGGTAGTCCGCGCGCGGCAGATGGGCGCGGAAGCGGGCGGCGAAAACCTCGGCGAGCGGGGATAGCGCGGCGCTCCAGCGGGGTTCGGGCAGGGTGTCCAACTCGGCCTGCAACTTCAGCAGCCAGGCCCAGCCATAGGGGCGCTCGAAGCCGCGCGCGGAAGGCCGGGCGAGATAGGCGCATTCCGCCGCGATGTTTGCCGGCGTCAGCGCCGCATCGAAGCGGGCGGCGATGGCGGGGGCGGCGGGCAGGGCGGGAAAGCGGCGCAGCAGCCGGGCCAGCATCCAATGCGCGTGCACGCAGGAATGCCAGTCGAAGCTGCCATGGAAGGCCGGGTGCTGGGTGGCCGGACCGGTCAGATCCTGCGGGCCTTCCAGCACATGGTCCAGCTTGGCCGGCCATTGCTGGCCGACATGGCCGAGCGCCACCCGCGCCAGCGTTTCGGCCAGCGCCGCGTCCAGTCCCTGATCCATGCGCGCATCCCCTTCTGGTCCTTCGATGATGCCGGCGGCGGGCTGCGTCGGCCACCGGGGCGCAAAAAATTTGCGGAAAGCATCTTCTCCCCCCACGCAGCGCGACAGAACGCCTTGCCGCCGCCGGCGCAGCGCGGGGAAGGCAAGCAGCGAGGCCATGCGCTGGCGGGATGGCGGGGTGCGTCTTGTGATGGGCGCGCGCGGCGATGGCGTTGGAAGCAGCCTTGCGAATACCCTAATCCCCCTCGCGGTGTTCTCGCGGGCGCCAAGAATTGAGGAGAGGCAGCACATGACCATCCAGCTCGGGCAGATCGCCCCGGATTTCGAGGCCGAGACGACCCACGGCCCCATCCGTTTTCATGAATGGCTCGGCTCCTCCTGGGGCGTGCTGTTCAGCCACCCCAAGGACTTCACCCCGGTCTGCACGACGGAACTGGGCGAGGCCGCGCGCCTCAAGCCGGAATTCGACCAGCGCGGCGTGAAGATCATCGGCCTGTCGGTGGACCCGCTGGACCGCCATGCCGGCTGGGAGGCCGATATCGCGGATACCCAGGGCACGGCCGTGAACTTCCCGATGATCGCCGACCCCGACAAGAAGATCGCGGCGCTCTACGGCATGGTGCATCCGGATGCGGACCCCTCCATCACGGTCCGCACCGTCTTCATCATCGACCCGAACAAGAAGGTGCGGCTGTTCATGGTCTATCCCCCCAGCACGGGGCGGAATTTCGATGAGATCCTCCGCGTCATCGACAGCCTGCAACTGACGGACCGCGCGAAGGTCGCGACGCCGGTGAACTGGCGCCCGGGCGACCGCGCCATCATCCCGCCGGCGATCTCGGATGAACAGGCGAAGGGCCTCTTCCCGCAGGGCTGGAAGGCGGACCGGCCGTATCTGCGCTGGGTCGATGTGAAGTAGGCCGGCAAGGGACAGGGGCGCGCCGCCGATGGATGTCGCGGATGGTTTCTGGGGCGCCGTGGGCCAGACCCCGCTGATCCGGCTGCGTCGCGCCTCCGAGCTCACGGGGTGCGAGGTGCTCGGCAAGGCCGAGTTCATGAACCCCGGCGGCAGCGTGAAGGACCGCGCGGCGCTCGGCATCCTGAAGGATGCGATGCGCCGCGGCCTGCTGGCGCCGGGCAAGCCCGGCACGATCGTCGAAGGCACCGCCGGCAACACTGGCATCGGCATCGCGCTTGCGGCCAATGCCATGGGCTGGCGCAGCGTCATCGTCGTGCCCGAGACGCAAAGCCGGGAGAAGCTGGACTATTTGCGCATGATCGGCGCGGACCTGCGCCTCGTCGCCCCCAAGCCCTACAGCGACCCCGGCAACTACGTGCATGTGTCGCAAAGGCTGGCGGAGGAGCTGGGCGCCGTCTGGGCCAACCAGTTCGACAACCTGGCGAATGCCGCCGCGCATGAAGCGACGACCGGGGCCGAGATCTGGGACCAGACCGAAGGCACGGTGGATGCCTTCACCTGCGCCTGCGGCACCGGCGGCACGCTGGCCGGTGTCGCCCGCGCGCTGAAGGGCCAGAATCCCCGGATCCGCATCGTGCTGGCGGACCCCGAGGGCAGCGCGCTCGCCTCCTGGGTCAAGACCGGGGAATTCCGGGCCGAGGGCAGCTCGATCACCGAGGGCATCGGCCAGGCCGCCCGCGCGCCGGGCAACCTCGCGCAGGCGCAGGGCCTGATCGACGACGCCATCACCATCCCGGATGCCGAGGCGCTGGAGGAGGTGTTCGCGTTGCAGATGCGCGAAGGCATTTCCGTCGGCGGCAGCGCTGGCCTCAACGTGGCGGCGGCGATCCGGGTCGCGCGGCGGCTGGGGCCGGGACACACGGTGGTGACCATCCTGTGCGACGGCGGGGCGCGCTACCAGTCGAAGCTGTTCAACCCGGCCTTCCTGCGTGAGCGCGGCCTGCCCGTGCCGCCCTGGCTGGAGTAGCAGGCGATGGAACTGATCGAACTCGCCCGCGCCATCCGCCAGCGGGACCCCGCCCGGCCGAGTTGGGCGGAGGCGATGACCTGCTATGCCGGGCTGCATGCCGTGCTGTGGCACCGGCTGTCGCACGCCTTGTGGCGCCTCGGGCTGCGCGGGCTCGGGCGCTTCTCCTCGCAACTCGCGCGGTGGCTGACGGGGGTGGAAATCCATCCCGGCGCGCGGATCGGCCGGCGACTGTTCATCGACCACGGCATGGGCGTCGTGATCGGGGAAACGGCGGAGATCGGCGATGACGTGCTGATCTACCACGGCGTCACCCTCGGCGGCCTGTCCGGCCACCCCGGCAAGCGCCACCCAACGGTGGAGGATCATGTGACGATCGGCGCCGGCGCCCAGGTGCTCGGCCCGATCCTCATCGGCCGCGGGGCGCGGATCGGCGCCAATGCGGTGGTGGTGAACGCGGTGGCGCCGGGCTGCACCGTCGTCGGCATCCCGGCCCGCCCGCCGAAGGGCTCCGGGCCCTGCGACGATGGCGGGATCGGCTACGGCCTGGCCTCGACAGATGAGGACCCGGTGGGCGAACAACTCGCCGCGATGCGGGGCGAGATCGCCGCGCTGCGCGCCGAGCTTTCGGCTGTTCGCTCGGGCATCCGCTCGGGGCTGCGCGAGGAAGCCTGACCGCCCGCGACGGTGTGCATGGCCCCGCCCTCGGGATGGCTCATGCGCTCCGCCGTGTCCTCCAGGAGTTGGGCGCAGCGGCGGACCTCACCGGGATTGTCCGCTCGGCGAGTGATCAGCCGCGCGCCGCTGCGGAGGGCCTGGATGAGATTGCCAATATCATGCGCCTGGCTGGCGGCGTGCAGGACCGCGGCGCCATGGCGTCGTGCCTCCGCCCTGTCCGTCCGTGCCGTGGTGCGGCTCGCCAGGCCGGTGAGCCCGAGCAGCACCAGCGCCGCGGCGCCGCCACCCAGGGCGGTCAGCAGCATGCCGTTCCACCACGCGCCATCGGCGCTGCCTTGCTCCGACCCCCCTGGCGCCCGAGCCTGCCGGCCCTGCGCCAATTCGTACCAGGAGAGCGTGCCCGAGGCCACGACGCCGGCCAACGGCACCAGCACGGCCGCCACCCAGAGCAGGGCAAAGACCCTCGGCCGGGAAACCTTCGACGGGATGGCGGCTGGAAGGTGACTCGGCGGGACTGGCATGACCGGCACCTTCGGCGCTGCCCCCGCGAATGCACAGACACAGATGCGGCAGCACGATCACGTCTGCGGAACCGTTGCGAGGCTCCCTATTCCGCATCCTGCCGGGCAGCCAGCGCGATGACGCGGAGCGCCTCCGGCGTCAGCGCGAAGGGTGCCAGCGCATCCAGCTTCACCCAGGCGGCCTCGGTCACATCGCCGCCCGGGCGCGGCTCGCCGGCCAGCCAGCGGGCGCGGTAGTCGATGATGGTATAGTGGAAGCGGGGGCCATGGCCGGGATCGCCGGGCGTGATACCATCGACGACGGCCAGCAGGTGCAGCGGGCCGACCTCGATGCCCGTCTCCTCCAGCAATTCGCGCCGGGCGCAGTCCTCGACTGGCTCGCCGAGCCGCTGGCCGCCGCCGGGCAGGGACCAGGACCCCGCGCGCGGCGGCTTGCCGCGCCGGATCAGCATCACCGCATCGCCCTTCAGCGCGACGACACCGATGCCGACCCAGGGCCGCGCCGGATACTCCCTGGGGTTGCCCGAGGACGTGCCGCTCATTGCGGGGTCGCGGTCGTCCCGGCCGCGGGTTGGGCAGGCGTCTCGGCGGCGGGTTGGGCCGGCGGCTGCTTCCGCAGATCCTCGAGCCGGGGCACGAAGGATTTCTCCTTCCACTGGCCGACCTGATAGGCCCAGCCGCGCCAGCGATTGGCGAGCCTGGTCGCCTCCTCATCGCCCTCCGCGGTCATCATCGCCCAGAGGGTCTCCCCCTCCTTGTGGACGGTGACGGCGATGCGGAGGTTGTCCGTCAGCTCGAACCGGCCGGTGCCGAGGCGCTCGCCGGGGATTTCGGCGGCCTTGCGGACGTCGAGGAAGGTGAGGAATTCGAAGGACCGCGCCACTTCGTCGAGGCTGATCTCATCCATCTCCCCGGCCTCGGCCGGGGTTTCGACGGCCAGCGGGGCTTCCAACTCCCGCCCCCGGCGCAGCACCAGCGGGGCTTCCCCCACGCGCTCCACGCTCACCACGCGGATGCGGTCGCGCGGGATGTTGGCCAGGTCGCGGTCGATCCAGAGATTCGGGTCGCCATCCAGCGGCAACCGGCCTTCGGCGAGCCAGGTCTGGTTCTCGCTGGGGCGGCGGACATAGACGCTCTCCGGCACATTGCCCTGCACGCGGACGCGCCGGCGGCCGAGGACAAGCTCGGCGATCACCGCACCCTGGGCATCGAGGATACGGAGGTGGGAGGCGGTGGAGCCTGCCTTGGACGGGTCATCGAGGCCCAGGCGTTCCAGCATCTCCGGATTCGCGGTGCGCTGTTCCGTCAGGCGAAGCTCGGTCAGCCCGACCAGGATCTCCCGCACCTTTTCCGGTCGGACGGGGTGATCCGCCTTGGCGGGCAGCACCCAGCGATCCTGCGCCTCGCGCCGCACGACCAGCGTGCCGTCATGGCGCTTCACCTCGATCACCGCCGCATTCGCCAGCCGCGCGGCAAGGCCGGGGAAGGCCAGCGGCGTGGTGGAGGAGGCCGGTGGCTCCGTGCTGTCCGGCGTCAGGACGATGGCCCCGCCCACCGCGACGGCGGCGGCACTGCCCAGCAGCAGCAGGTTGCGCCGGTTCATGCCCGCGCCTCCGCGCGCTTCCGCGCGCGCATCACGCCGAGGCCGATGGCGAAGAACGTCAGCAGGATCGGGACCAGCGCGATGTTGAGGATGCGGAGCGTCGTCTCCAGCCCCTCGATGTCGCGGCGGAGTTCAAGCTGCACCTGGCGCAACTCGCCTCTTGTGCGGCGGATTTCCTCCCGCGCCCGGTCGATCTCGGCCCGCTGCTCGGGCGTGATGACGGCATTGGCCGGCGTCTGCCCACCTGCGGCGGGGCCTTGGCGAAGCTCCCGCAGGCGGCGTTCCGTGGCTTCCAGCCGCTCCGTCAGGCCGCGCTCGGTCTGGCGGAACTGGGCCTCGGCGCTGCGGCGGATATCCTCCACCAACTCGAACGGCCGCAGCGATTCACCGCGGGAGCGGAGCGAGACCAGCGCCTCGCCACCCGCCATGCTGTCGGTGAGGTTGATGAGGAAGTTGCCGTTGTCGCTGAACGGCGTCGTCACCTGCTGGCCGAAGAAATCCTGGGTGCGGACCCAGAAGCGGTCCTCCAGGATATCGGCGTCATTGCCGACGATCATGTTGGCCACGCCCTCGCTGCGCGGGCGATGGGCGGGAAAATCGGCTGGGCGTTCCTGGCCTTCCGCAACGGCGGGTGCGGCCTCGAAGGCGGAGGTCAGCGCGCCACGGACACGCGCCACGATGGTGCGGGTCTGCCCATCCGGCCGGAAATCGGCCAGTAGCCGCGCTGGGTTCGGCTCAGCGCGCACGGCGCTGGCATCGACCAGCATGGTGCGGTCGCTGGTGGTCACCAGCGGCGTGAACTCGATGGAGGCACCCTCGCGCTTGCGCACCTCGCCAGCGGAGGCGACCGTCACCTGCTGCAATTCGGCCGTCGCCACTTCGGATCGGTTCAGGCTCGCGGCGGGGACGTTGAACCAGGCGAGGTAGTCCACCGCCTGCACCCGGTCCCGCGGGTCCGCCCGCACGCGCCAGGAGCCACGGAGATCAAGGATCACCTTGTCGGACGGCGCCTCGATGCCCCAGGCCGTGAACAGCCGCGTCAGGCTCGACCCGGTATCGGTGGGCGGCCGTTGGCCGGGGGAGGGGCGGGAGGCCTGGCTTTCGCTGTGCGGGTCCGTCAGCGCGATCAGGCGGCCGCCGCGCATCACGAACTGGTCGATGGCGTAGAGCGTCTGGTCGCTGAGGTTCTGCGCATGCGCCACCATCAGCACCTGCACATCAGGCTCGATCACCTGCGCATCGGCCGCGACATCGCGCACGGTGTAGAACTGCCGCAACTGGTTCAGTGCGACGAAGGGCTGCCCGACGCCGGGCTGGCGCATCATCATCGCGCGGGGGTCGCCGTTCAGCGGCAGGGACGACAGCACGCCGAGCACGGGGCGGCGAGGATTGGAAAGCTCCCACACCATCCGCGTCAGGTCGTACTCCAGAAAGCGTTCGCGGTCCGGCTGGAAGAAGGGAATGGTCCGTTCGTCATCCAGCAGGTTGACGCCGGAGAGGCCGAAATAGACCTGCTCGCCGGATTGATCGACGGGCACGCCCTGCAGGCCCAGCGCCATGGCGCGGTCCTCGGTCTCGGAGAAGGGCTCGGGGTCGAAGACCTCCAGCCGCACCTTGCCGCCGCCGATGGCGACGTATTCGTCGAGCATGGCGCGCACACGCTCGGCATAGGCGCCATAGACGGGGATCGCGGCGCCGAGACGGCGGGAATAATAGACCCGGAAGGTCACGGGGTCCTGCAACCCCTGCAACAACTGCTTCGTGCCGTCGGACAGCGTGTAGAGCCGGCTCTGCGT
>CANJXD010000228.1 GCA_947478535.1 Acetobacteraceae bacterium | reverse complement strand
GGCTGGTCGCGCTCAATGCCGATTCCGCAAAGGTGGAGGCTGCGAATGGCGTGGAGGCCGCGGATTTCGGCAGGCTCATGGTCGGCTTCGGCATGGGCGTCGCCCTGCTCATCGCGATGGTGACGGGCTGGCTGATCACCCGGGACCTCAGCCGGGGCATCGCCGCGATCCTGACCCCGATGCAGCGGATCGGCGAAGGCGACCTGACGGCGGAAGTCCCCGCACTGCCCGAGAGCACTGAGATGGGCCAACTCGCCCGCCAACTCGCCATCTTCAAGGCAGCGCTGGTGGAAAAGCAGGCCGCCGACGCCCACGCGGTGCAGACCGCGCGGGAGGAAGCCGCCCGCGCCGCCCGGCTGCTGGCCCTGGTCAATGGCTTCGAGCCCCGCGCGCGGGACTCGCTGGAGACCATGGACGCCGCCATGGGCGAACTCGACGGGATGGCCGGGCGGATGCGGGACGCGACCAGCCGTGGCGAGGCCCAGGCCGGCGGCGTCGCCACAGCCGCCGAGCAGGCCGCCAGCGCGGTGCAGACCGTGGCCGGCGCGGCGGAGGAACTCGGCGCCTCCATCACGGAGGTGACGCGCCAGATCGCGGAGACCGCACGCGCCGTCCGCAGCGCGACGGAGGAGGCGAAGGCAACCGACACGGCCGTCGCCGCTCTCGCGCAGGCGGCGCAGCGCATCGGCGATGTCGTGCGCATCATCGGCAACATCGCGGGCCAGACCAACCTTCTCGCCCTGAACGCCACCATCGAGGCGGCCCGCGCGGGAGAGGCCGGCAAGGGCTTCGCCGTGGTGGCGTCCGAGGCGAAGACCCTTGCCGCGCAGACCGCGAAGGCGACGGAGGAAATCTCCGCCCAGATCGCCGCCATGCAGTTGGAAACGACGAATACCGTCGGTGCCATTCGCAGCATCGCGGAGATCATCGACCGCGTGGATGGCATCGCCGTGCAGGTCGCGGCGGCGGCGGAGGAACAGGCCGCGGCGACGCAGGAGATCATCCGCGCCGTCACCGATGCCGCGAGCGGCGCCACCGAGGTCAAGCGGATCGTCACGGAAATGGCCGACGACGTGCGGCAGACCGGCGGCATCGCCAATGCCGTGGGCGATGCCTCCCGCGACGTATCCGGCCGCACCGCGCGGCTCAGGACGGAGGTCTCGGACTTCCTCGCGGGCGTGAAAGCCGCCTGACGTTGCTCAGGCGGAAGCGAGCACCCGCCCGAACAGCGGCACGGCGTCCAGCAATTCCTGCACCCGGATGCATTCGCGCGGCGTATGCGCCGTGCCGACATCGCCGGGGCCGAGGACCACGCAGGGCGCCAGCACCTGCAATTCGCTGGCATCGGTGCCGTAGGGGGCCGTCCTCGGCACCTTGCCGGTCAGCGCCACGGCGAGGGCGATCAGCGGATGGTCCACCGGCAATTCCGGGGGGAAGCCCTCATGCTGTTCCGCCAGGTCGATCCCGGCCTCCCGCGCCGCCTGCCGCACGGCGCGCAGCACCGGCTTGGGGTCCACCTTCGCGCTGTAGCGGAACTTGATGTGGGCGGTCGCCTTGGCGACCGTCACATTCATCGCCGTGCCGTGGTTGTCCAGCACCAGGTTGAAGTCGGAAAAGGGCGGGTCGTAGTCCTTGTCCTGCAAGGCCGGGTCGGCGCGCAGCTGGTCGTGCACGCCGCGCATCGCAACCAGGAAGGGCATCAGCTTCCAGTTCGCGTTGATGCCCTTGCCGGTGGAGGAATGCGCCTGCAACCCGTGCGCCGTCGCCATGAAGGCGATGTGGCTGCGATGGCCGCGAACCGGGTACAGGCTGGTGGGTTCCGCCACCAGGATTCCCTTCAGGCCCAGCGATTTCGCCAATGCGCTCTGCTTGGCGATGACGGACGCGCCGGCCTTGGTGGTTTCCTCGTCCGCCGTGATCAGCAGGGTCGCGGGCACGTCCGCCGGCGCGCGCTGGGCGGCGATGATGGCGGCGGCCACCTGCCCCTTCATGTCGACGCTGCCGAGGCCATGCATGAAGCCTTCCGCGTCGATGCGTGGCGTCCAGGGCGCGCTGTCCCAGCCCGTGGCCGGCACCGTGTCCATGTGCCCGGACAGCGCATACCCGCCCTTCGGCCCCTTATGGGCCACCAGCGCCCGCTTCGCGACGCCATTGGCGTCGGTATAGTCCAGCCGCTCCACCTCAAACCCGGATAGCTCCTGCTCCACCCGCTCCGCGAGGGGGATGTTGGTCAGGAAGGAACGGCTGTCGATCGCGACGAGATCGGCGGCCAGGCGGAGGACGGGGTCGGTGAAGCTCATCCCCACAGCCTCGCCCGTCGCTTCGCTGGGAGCAAGCCTGCTTGCCGCATCCCCCGCTTGTCCGAAGGCCCCGCTTGTCCGAAGGCCCCGCTTGTCCGAAGGCCCCGCTTGTCCGAAGGCTGGCCCGGGAGGAAACTGCGCGCCATGGAAACGCAACGCTACCTCGACCCCCGCAGCGGCCAGACCTGGGCGCTCGATATCCCCCGCTGGTGCGGCGATGGCCAGGCACCGCTGCTGCTGACTCCGCGCAAGGGGCTGTCCCGCGATGAGATCGCCACCGGCACCCGCAGCATCTGGCGCTATGCCGCCGCCCTGCCCTGGCAGCCCAAGGCGCCGATCACCATGGGGGAGGGCTGCACCCCGCTGGTGGAACGCGCCCTGCCCGGCGGCACCGCGCTACTGAAATGCGAATGGTTCATGCCGACCGGCAGCTTCAAGGATCGCGGCGCCTCCGTGATGCTGTCCCTGCTGCGGGACCAGGGCATCGCCGCGGTGCTGGAGGACAGTTCCGGCAATGGCGGCGCCGCCGTATCCGCCTATGCCGCCGCGGGTGGCCTTGCCGCCACCATCTACGTCCCCGACAGCACCTCCCCCGCCAAGACCGTCCAGTCCCGCGCCGCGGGGGCGACCATCACGCTCGTCCCCGGCTCTCGTCAGGATTGCGCCGATGCCGCGCTCGCGCGGTCCGCGGAGATTTTCTACGCCAGCCACAATTGGCAGCCCTTTTTCCTCGAAGGCACCAAGACCCTGGCCTATGAACTGTGGGAGGATCTGGGGTTCAAGGCGCCGGACAACGTCATCGTGCCCTGCGGCGCCGGGTCCAATGTGCTCGGCTGCTGGCTCGGCTTCGGGGAATTGCTGCGCGCCGGGCAGATCGCGAAGCTCCCGAGAATCTTCGCCGCCCAGCCCGCGAATTGCGGCCCGATCGGCCGCGCCGCGCTCGGCCTGCCTGCGGTGGAGGCGAAGCCCACCATCGCCGAGGGCACCGCCATCGCCCAGCCCATCCGCCTGCCGGAATGCCTGGCGGCGATGCGGGAAAGCGGCGGCGGCGCCGTGCTGCTGGAGGAAGCGGAGATCGCCGAGGCGTCGCTCCGCCTCGCCCGCGGCGGCATCTATGTGGAGCCAACCTGTGCGCAAGCTGCCGCCGCCTATTCAAAGCTGATCGCCGCCGGCACCATCGCAGCACGGGAGACGACGGTGGTGGTGCTGACCGGCACCGGCCTCAAGGCCACGCCGCGCTATGCCGAGTTCCTGGGGGTTGCCATCTGATGTCGCTGAACGACCTGCCGACTCCCTGCCTGCTGCTTGACCTCGATATCCTGAAGCGCAACCTGGCGCGGATGCAGGCGGCGATGGCGCGGCACCCCGGCGTCATCCTCCGCCCGCACATGAAGACCGCGAAATCCGCAGCGGTGGCGGACCTCGCAGCCCCCGGCAAGGGCGCCATCACCGTCTCCACCCTGGCGGAGGCACGCTACTTCGCCGATCACGGCTTCCGGGATCAGCTGTATGCCGTCGGCATCGTGCCGGCCAAGCTCGATGCCGTGGCAGCGCTGAACGCGGCGGGCAACGTGGTGAAGATCATCACCGATGACCTGGAGACCGCCCGCGCCATCGCGGCGCATCCCGGCACGCTGCCGACGCTGATCGAGGTGGATGTCGGCGAAGGCCGCGCCGGTGTCGCACCCGGCTCCCCGGCGCTGCTGGACATCGCCACCGCACTCGGCCCGAAGCTCGCCGGCGTGCTGTCCCATTCCGGGCATTCCTATGCGGGGCGCACGGAGGAAGCGATGGCGGCGGTGGCGGAGGCCGAGCGCGCCGGCGTGGTCGCCGCCGCGGAACGGCTGCGCGCGGCGGGACATGCCGTGGGCATCGTCTCGGCCGGCGCCTCCCCCACCGCGATGTATGCGCAGCATCTCGATGGCGTCACCGAGATGCGGGCCGGCGTCTACATGATGGGCGACCTGCTGCAGGGCCAGATCGGCACCCATCCGCTGGAGGATATCGCGGTGACGGTGCTCGGCTCCGTCATCGGCAGCTACCCCGAGCGCCACGCCGTGCTGCTGGATGCCGGCGCGCTGGCGCTATCGAAGGATCGCAGCACGGAAGCGGCGCCGCGCGACTGGAAGTTTGGCCGCGTCCTGGACCTCGACGGGAAGGCCACGCTGGGCGATGCGATGGTGACGCGGGTGCACCAGGAACATGGGGAGGTCCGCGCCGCCGATGGCACGTCCCTGCCGGTGGACCGCCTTCCCGTCGGCGCGCGGGTGCGCGTGGTGCCGAACCATGTCTGCCTGACCGCCGCGGCGCATGACCGCTACCATGTCCTGGAAGGCGGCCGGATCGTTGCGGAATGGCCCCGGGTGAATGGCTGGTAGGATGCCGTCGGCCGCGCGGACAGATGGCGTGACCCACAGCCACCCTGACGAATTGTGACAGTTCTTGTGCAGCGCGCCGGTCTGGGGCATTTTTCAGCCCGCATTCGGTCTCGTACCGCAGGACAGCCACAATTTTCCCGATCACCCGCCGCTCCGCCCTTGCGCTGCCCGCGTTGATGGCCCCTGGCTTGGCCATCCCTGGCCGGCCGGCCCGCGCCGCGATGCGGGTGCCGCGCTTTTCCGAATGGGTCGGGCGCACCGCCCGACTGCGCGGCGACAATGGGGAGGCCCGGCTGTTCCTCGAGCGCGCCGGCACCGGCCTGATCGCGATCCGCCTGTTCTTCCTCTGTCGTCCCCTGCCCGTGCTGGACTGGCGGATCGCCGATGATGGGCTGACCTTGACCTATCGCCGCCAGAGCGCCCTGCGCCCCGCCCGCGTCATCGAGGGCTCGGCCCGAATCGCGCCCGATGCCGGGCATCTCCGCTGGATCGAAGCCGCCGACCACCTCGCGGAATTCGAGGGGTTCGAGGCGCCGGAGGCGGTGAATGCCTGCGGCTGAAAGCCGCGCGGGACATTCCTGCGGCTGAACACCGCGACGACCCCCCCCCCCGTTACTCCAGCCCGTGCTTCGCCATGCGGTAGCGCATGGTATCGCGGCTGACGCCCAGCAGCCGTGCAGCGCGGGAGACATTGCCCCCCGTGCGGTCCAACGCCTGCACGAGCCGGTTGCGCTCCATCTCCGGCAGCGTCTCATCCTCCGCCGGGAGCGCCGTTGGCGCGGCGCGTGGAATCTGGGCGGCCAGGGCCAGGTTCGCCGCGCGGACAACCCCATCCGGCCCGGCGGACAGCACGGCCTGCTCCATCGCGTTGCGCAACTCCCGAACATTCCCCGGCCAGGCATGCCGGCACAGCAGCGCCACCGCTTCCTCATCGAGCCGCAGCCCCGCCCGGCCGTAGCGCGCGGCGTGGGCGGCGAGGAAATGGGCGGCCAGCATCGCCACATCCTGCCCCCGGTCCCGCAGCGCCGGCATGGTCAGGGTGACGACGGACAGGCGGTAGTAGAGATCGGCGCGGAAACGCTGTTCCCGCACCAGATCCTCCAGCGGCCGGTGCGTCGCCGCGATGAAGCGCACATCCACCTGGCGTTCGCGGACAGACCCCAACCGCCGCACCGTGCGGTCTTCCAGCAGCTTCAGCAGCTTGGCCTGCATCGGCAGGTCCATGTCGCCGATCTCATCGAGGAACAGCGTGCCGCCATGGGCGGCTTCCACCAGGCCGATGCGGCGTTCCCGCGCATCGGTGAAGGCGCCGCGCTCATGACCGAACAATTCGCCTTCCAGGAGATTGGCGGGAAGTGCCGAGCAGTTGAGCTCGATGAAGGGGCCGGAGGCGCGACGTCCATCATAGTGCAGCGCGCGCGCCACCAGTTCCTTGCCCGTACCGGTTTCCCCACGCACCAGCACCGCCGGCGGCGGGCCGTCCAGCAGCGCGCGCTCCGAATCCACAAGGCGCTGGATGCTGTCCTTCAGCGCCATCATCGGCGCCGACCCCCCGATCATGGCGGCAAGCCCGGCGTGGCGGGCCTCCTTGCCCTGGTAGTAGGAAAGCGTCTCCTCCATCCGGCCCTGGCCGAGCGCCTTGTCCACCAGCAGCTTCAACTCGCCGAGCGCGACCGGCTTGCCGAGATAGTCCCACGCGCCGGCCTTCATCGCTTCCACCGCGGTCTGCACGCTGCCATGCGCGGTCAGGATGATGACCTTGGCGTTGCGGTCGGCGGCGCGGATGCGCGGCAGCAGGTCCACCCCATTGCCATCGGGCAGCGCGAGGTCGAGCAGGATGACGTCGGGGGTGAAGGCCTCGAATTCCCGCCAGCCTTCGCGCAGCGTGCCGGCGACGCGGGTCTCGAATCCCTCGCGCTGGAGATAGCGCTGGATGTTCTTGGCGAGCGTCGCCTCGTCCTCGATCACCAGGATGCCGTGCGCCATGGGATCAGGCCGCCGCCGGCAGGGTGATGATGGCGCGGGTGCCGACGCCCTGCGTGCTTTCCAGCCGCAGCGATCCGCCGAAATGCGACAGGATGCGCCGCGTCAGCGCGAGGCCCAGCCCAGTGCCGCGCGCCTTGGTGGACCAGAACAGCGGGGGCGCATCGCCGCCCACCGCGGCGGGCAGGCCGCCCCCGGTATCCGTCACCGTGATGCGGACCTCGCGCCCGCCCCGGTCCAGCGCCGTCTCCAGGCGCAATTCCCCACCCTCGGGCATCGCCTCGATCGCATTGGCGACGAGATTGTCGATCGCCTGGGCGAGCGAGGCGGCGCTCGCGCGCACCGGTGGGACTGCGCCGGTGTCCATTCGCACGCGCACCTGCTGGCGTTCCGCCGTGGCGGTGAAGCTGCGGATACTGGCGGCGAGCAGCAGGTTCACATCCACCGCCGTATGCTCCACCGCCTCCCCGCGCGCCTGGATCAGCAGGTCCCGCACCCAGCCTTCCAGTCGGTCCACCTCATCCTGGATATCCGTCAGGCATTCCCGCGTGCCGGCCTCATCCTCCCGCATCGCGAATTCGGCGGAGGACCGGATGGAGGCGAGCGGATTGCGGATGCCATGCGCGACGGCGGAGGCGATGGCGCCGATCGCGGCCAGCGCCTCCGCCTCCGTCATCCGGCGCTGCTGGCGGGTCATCACCGTGCTGGCCCGCAGCGCGATGCCCATCAGCGCGGCGTAAAGCAATACGGCGCTGCCGGCGGCGGACAGGCGGATCAGCAGCACCCCGGCGTCGATCGACCGGAACAGCGCATCCGGCACGCGATAGATCTCAACGACGCCGACGACGCGGCGGCCGGTATTGTCGAAGACGGGCAGGTAGGATTCCGTGAAGCGGCGCCCGGCGGTGACGCTGTCCAGCGCCACATGCTCCTCCTTCGGCACCTCCCCCACCTCCACCGCGACGCGGCCGCGCAGCGCCGCGGCGAGGTCATCATTCTCGCCGAATCGCCGGCCGATCAGACTCGCGTCGCTGGACCACAGCACCACGCCATCGGTCGCATAGACATTCGCGCGCAGCACCGAAGGCAGCTTCGAGATATGGTTGAAGAAGCTTTCCAGCGGCACCCGTGCCACCGCCGAATTCGGATCGGAGAAGTAGGACCAGGTGCCTTCCGCGCGGACGATGCTGTTGACGAATTCGGAACTCACATCCGCATCGCGCTGCAGCATCTGATCGGTCAGGAAGGCGCCGAGGAAGTGCGCGGTACCGGCGGCGGAGACGATGACGCAGACCAGGCTGAGGGCGGCGAACCAGCGGACGATGCTGAAGCCTTCGCGCCCCAAGGCACCGATGCCGGCGGCGCCACTTGACCCACGGGCACCGATGGAGGCGGATCGGGGCGGGGGGGCGGCGTTCGGCATTGGCGGGCTGCATCCTGCGCGGCATTCCGGCCGCGGCGGTCAATCGGGCGGGCGAGTGCGGACCGCAAGCAGGCATTGGTTGCATGACGCGTGCCAGTGGCGGGCACCCGCTGAATCCGCCTCATTGGTGACAGTATAGCCAAGCAATGGGCGCTGAGTGGGTGAAATCGCCCAACATTGGGTGGGGTATTTCCCCCACTTTCCATCCTCCCAGTATGGGACGCTAAGTGTCCGTCTCCGAAGATGTTGAATCCCTTGAGTGTCCGTCTCCGAAGATGTTGAATCCCTTGAGTCTCTTGTGATTCGCTGTGGTCCCAGCCGATTCGCAGGGTCTGACGATGTGGACTGCCGAGAACCGCCCTTTCTACGAGCGTAGCAAGCTGCGCTACCCAAGCGACCTGACCGAT
>CANJXD010000227.1 GCA_947478535.1 Acetobacteraceae bacterium | reverse complement strand
CTGCGGTTTCATCGGCTCTCATCTTTGTGCGGCGCTGGTGGCCCGGGGCGAGAAGGTTCGCGTCCTCGATGACCTCTCGACGGGATCGGGGTCCAATCTCGCCCATCGCGCCACCTTGCTGCTCGGCGACATCGCGGACCCGATGGCGCTGCGCCATGCCCTGGTGGGGGTCGATGCCTGCTTCCATCTCGCCGCCATCGCCTCGGTCGAGCGCGGCGTGCGGGACTGGCCCGGCGCGCATCACACCAACCTCTCCGCCACCATCGGCCTGTTCGATGCGCTACGGGCCCGCTCCATCCCGGTGGTCTATGCCTCCTCCGCCGCCGTCTATGGCTCCGGCGGCGCGCAGCCGCGCAGTGAGGATGTGGCGACGCGGCCCCTATCGGCCTATGGCGCGGACAAGCTCGGCTGCGAGCAGCACGCCCTGGTGGCCGGGCAGGTCCACGGCATCCCGACGGCGGGCCTGCGCTTCTTCAATGTCTTCGGCCCGCGCCAGGACCCGGCCTCGCCTTATAGCGGCGTCATCTCGATCTTCTGCGACAGGCTGCGCCACGGCCGCGTCCTCACGATCTTCGGGGATGGCGAGCAGACGCGGGACTTCATCCATGTCGGCGATATCGTCGCCGCGCTGCTGGCCGCGCTGCCACGCGCCTCGGTGTCCGGGCCGGTGTTCAATGTCTGCACCGGCCGCTCCACGTCGCTGCTCGACCTCGCGGCGGAGGTGGCGGATCTCTGCGGCGTGCGGCTCGACCTGCACCATGAGGCGCCGCGCCGCGGCGATATCCGCCATTCCGTGGGTGACCCGGAGCTGGCGCGACAGGAACTCGGCTTCACCGCCGGGATCGGGCTGCGCCAGGGGCTCGCCGCCACACTGGCGTGGCTGCGCGCCGGCAGCCCGAGCCTCGCGGGCGATCTTGTCAGCGCAGGAATGACCAGATGACGCCGCCAAACAGGCCCCAGGCCAGCACCGCCAGCACGACGATCACCAGAGCCGCCGCCGGCCAGGACAGGCGCGATACGGGGCGGGCTTGCGCAATGGCCTCGTGGGGCGGGTCGGTGTCCATCGCCGCCACTCTCGCAGAGACCGGCCGCCGGAGCCATGGCAACGCGCGTCGCTGAACGAAGAAGACAGAACCGTATGTGCGCCATTGTCGGCCTTTTCCATCCCAGCAGCCATCGCCCGCCCGACCTCACCCTGGTGAGGCGTATGGCCGATGCGCTGCGCCATCGTGGGCCGGATGGTGCGGGCTTTCACGCCGAGCCCGGGGTGGCGCTCGGCCATCGCCGGCTCGCCATCGTCGATCTCGCCGGCGGCGCCCAGCCCATGGTGAGCGAGGATGGCCGGATCGTGCTGTCCTTCAACGGCGAGATCTACAACCACGCGGCGCTGCGCCTGGAACTCGAAGCCCGCGGGCATGTCTTCCGCACCCGTTCCGACACCGAGGCGATCCTGCATGGCTGGCGCCAATGGGGGCTGGGCTGCCTGGACCGGCTGGACGGCATGTTCGCCTTCGCGCTGTGGGACCAGGGCCAGGGCCGGCTGCTGCTGGCGCGGGACCGGCTGGGCGAGAAGCCGCTGCACTACACGCTGCTGCGCGATGGCGGCCTCGCCTTCGCGTCGGAGATCGCCGGCCTGCGCGTGCTGCCGGACCTGTCCGCGGAGCTGGACCCGGTCGCATTCGATGACTACCTCGCCCTCGGCTATGTGCCGGACCCGCGCAGCATCCACGCCGCGATCCGGCGCCTGCCGCCGGCGCATTTTCTGCTGCTGCGCCGCGGTGAGCGTGCCGGCATGACGGAACCGCGCCGCTATTGGCAGCCGCCGACGCGGTTGGCGGCGGCCCCTGCCGATGCGGCCGGAGAACTCGCGGCACGGTTGGCGCAATCCGTCGAGGCGCGGCTGATGGCGGATGTCCCGCTCGGCTGCTTCCTGTCCGGCGGGCTGGATTCCGGGGCCATCGCCACCCTCGCGGCACGCCAGGCCGGCGCGCTGAACACCTTTACCATCGGCTTCGCCGGCACCGCCGGCTTCGCGGGGGGCGCCGATGAACGCCCGGCCGCCGCGGAACTCGCGACCCATCTCGGCGCCACCCACCATGCGGCGGAAGCCGGGGGCGATGTGCTGGAGGATGCCCGCGCCCAGGCCGCCATCTTCGGCGAGCCCTTTGGCGACAGCTCCGCCGTGCCGACGCTGGCGGTCTGCCGCCTCGCGCGGCGCCATGTCACGGTCGCCCTGTCCGGCGATGGCGGCGACGAGGTCTTCGCCGGCTACCGGCGGCATCGCTGGCACATGTTGGCGGAGGCGGTGCGGCGGCATATTCCGACCGGGGTCCGCCGCCATGTCCTGGGACGGTTGGCCCGCGCCTATCCGAAGCTGGACCGCGCGCCGCGCTGGCTGCGCGCCAAGCACACGCTGACCGAGCTCAGCCTGGACAGTGCGCTCGGCTACTACGCCACGGTCTGCCGCATCGACCGCGAACGCCGCCGCGCGCTGCTCTCGCCCGCGCTCCGTCGTGACCTCAACGACCACGATCCCTCCGATCGCTTCGCCGCGCTGATCGAGGAATGTGACCCGGAGGCGCCATTGCTGGCGGCGCAATATGCCGATCTCCACACCTACCTGCCGGGCGATATCCTGACCAAGGTCGATCGCACGAGCATGGCGGTCTCCCTCGAAGTCCGGCCGCCGCTGCTCGATCACACCCTCGTCGCCTGGGGGCTGGCGCTGCCCGATGCGCTGAAGTTGCGGGGTGGTGAAGGCAAGCGCGTGCTGCGTGACGCGATGCGACCGATCCTGCCCGCGGCGCTGCTGGAACGCCCGAAGCAGGGCTTCGCGGCGCCGCTCGGCCCGGCGCTGCGGGCGCAATCCCCGGCGGTTCGCTCGCGGCTTCTGGGTACCGCGATGCGTGACAGCGGCCTGTTCGATGGCGCGGCCCTGTCCCGGCTGCTGGATGAACATGAAAGCGGGCAGTTCGACCATGGTCAGGCCCTGTGGCAGCTGCTGGTGATGGAGGGTTTCCTCGTCGGTACCCCTGCTCCTGCGGAGCATGAAGCGGCCTTCGCGTCATGACCGGCGAAAGCCTGCTGGCGCGCACCGCGCGCGGCGCCGGCTGGGTGGTGGCCTGGCGGATGGCGACGCGCCTGCTCGGCCTCGGCAGCACGCTGGTCCTGGTGCGGCTTTTGCCGCCCGAGGATTTCGGGCTGGTGGCACTCGCCGCCTCCTTCGCCCTGACGCTCGATGTGTGCCTGGCGATCGGCGTCGAGGACCAGATCGTGCGGGCGCGGGACCCGGCGCCGGTGCTCTACGACACGGCCTTCACGCTGAACCTGCTGCGCGGCCTGCTGGTGGCGGCCCTGCTGGCGGCCGTCGCCGCGCCGGCCGCCAGCTTCTTTGGGGATGACAGGTTGTTCCCGGTGTTTCTGGCACTCGCCGCTTCAGCGGCCTTCAGCGGCGCCACCAGCATCGGCATCGCCGATTTCCGTCGCAGCCTGCGGTTCGAGAAGGAATTCCAGCTGCAATTGCTGCCGCGCCTGGCCGGCATTGCCGTCACCCTCCTCGGCGCCTGGCTGCTGCGCAGCCATTGGGGGCTGGTGCTGGGCATCCTGACCAACCGGCTCGGCGTGGCGGTGATGAGCCATGTGCTCAGCCCCTATCGTCCCCGCCTGTCGCTGGCGGCGTGGCGGGACCTGGCGGGTGTATCCGGCTGGAGCTGGGCGATCGGCATCGCCGCAGTGCTGCGGGACCGCGCGGACAGCCTGGTGATCGGCCGCCTGCTCGGCCCGGCACGCCTCGGCGTCTATGCCGTGGGGGTCGAGGTCGCGGTCCTGCCGACGAGCGAGATGGTGGACCCGATCTGCCGCGCCTGCATGCCCGGCTTCGCGGCGACACTCCGGGGCGGCGACTTGGCGGCGCTGCGCGAGGCCTGGCTGCGGATCGTGGCGCTGATGGCGCTGCTGACGCTGCCCGCGGGGCTTGGCATCTCGCTGGTGGCGGGGCCCGTGGTGGCGCTTGGCTTCGGGCCGGCCTGGGCCGATGCGGCACCGATCGTCTCCATCCTCGGCATCGCCTGCACCGTGATGCTGTTCGGCAATGTCAGCGCGGCGCTGCTCAATGCGCGGGCGATGCTGCGGACGATCCTGTCGCTGACCATCGCCGCCGCGCTGCTGCGCCTCGTGCTGCTGGCGGCGCTGATCCCCGGCTACGGCCTGGCCGGCGCCGGGCTGGCCATCGGCATTTCGCTGGTGGCGGAGCATCTGGTGCTCGTGGGCTGCGCGCTCCGCCTGTTGCGCCTGCCCGCGCGGCTGTTCCTGGCCGGCATTGCCCGGCCGGCGCTGGCGGCGATGGCCATGGCGCTGGCGCTCTGGGCGACCGGCCTCGGCTGGGTGCCGGGGCCTGATTCGGCCGTGGCCGCCGCCCGCCTTCTGGCGCTCGCCATCCCCCTCGGTGCCGCTGTTTTCACGGCGGCGCTGCTTCTGCAGTGGCGCCTGGCCGGCGCGCCGGCCGGCGCGGAGGCGGATATGGTCGCGCTGCTGCGCGGCCTCACCGGTCGCCTGGGCGCGCCGCGCGCGTGCCGCGCGTGAGCACGGGCTGGGCCGCGGCCGTCTTCGCGCGGGACGAGGCACCGAGCCTGCGCGCCTGCCTCCTCGCCTTGGCGAAGGCCGCGGAGGGCAAGGCGCTGCACGTCTCCGTGCTGCTGAACGGCAGCCGCGACGGCTCCGCCGCCATCGCCATCGGCGCGATGCGCGAATGCGGCCTGCGCGGCGCCGTGCATGCCATCCCGCAAGGCGACAAGTCGAACGCCATCAACCAGTTCATCCACCGGCTGCGGCCACCGTCGGAGACCGTCTTCTGCCTCGACGGCTATGTCGCCGTGGCGCCGGATGCGCTGCGCCTGCTGGCGGCGCGGCTTGATGCGAACCCCCACGCCCATGCCGCCGCCGCCGTGCCGAGCCAGGGCCGCAGTGCCGCCGGGCTGCGCCGCGCGATGATCGAGGCGCCCGGCCTGCATGGGTCGCTGTTCGCGCTGCGCGGCACCTTCGTGGACCGCATCGCTGACCTCGGCCTGCGGCTGCCGGTCGGCTTCTACCGGGGCGACGGGCTGCTTGGCTCCTTCGCGCTGCATGACCTCGATGCCGTCGAAGGCGGCTGGGATGGCAGCCGTATCGCCGTGGAACCGGCCGCAAGCTGGACCCTGCCGCAGCGCCACGCCGCCAGCCGGCATTGGCAGCGCCGGCTGCAACAGGGCCGGGGGCGGCTGCAATGGCAGGCAATCCGCGCGGCCATCTACCCCGGCGGATTCAGCGCGCTGCCGGCCGATGCGGATCGCGCCACGCTCGACTGGATCGCCGCCGATCCGGCCCGCCGTCCGAGCCTCTGGCGCGACCCCTTCGCGGCGCTGGCGCTGGCGCGCATGCATCCGGAACCAGGGCTTCATGGCGCGGCCTTGCTGCCGGCTCTGGCCTACCAATGCCGATGACGCAGCCGCACGGCCACACCCCGCAGCGACCAGCGCGGCACCAGCTCCGCCCAGACCAGGTCCTCCGCGCCATCGGCGAGGCTGGTCTTGTAGCGCGCCTCGCCCGCCAGGAAGTCATAGACCGCGTCGCCCTCATCGACCGCGCGCTGCACCGCGAGCGCGTGGCAGGTCATGCCCGGCTTGCCCTTGGGGTGTTCGGCGAAGCCGCTCTGATAGGCGGAAACCCGCCCGCCGAGCCGGAAATTGTAGAGGTATCCGACCACCGTATCGCCCGCCGTCACCCGATCCATGGCGAGTTCACCGCGCGGTGCCGCGGTGGTGATCAGCGCGTGGTGGAAGCGCCGCAGGTAGTCCGTCGCGAAGGCACCGGGCCTGGCACGGCGCAGCCAGGTGGCGTCATGCAGCGCGCGCAGCGCCGTGAACCAGCCCAGCGCCTGCGCGACATCCGCCGCGCGGTCCAGCCGCAGCGCGCCTTGGGTGCCGAGGTCGCGGGCGGACCGGCGCAATTGCTGGCGGGTATTGGCGCTGCGTCCCGCCAGAAAGTCCCCGCCCGCCGCCCGCAGTGCCTGCAGGTCGAGGCGGGGCGCTGGCCGCGTCTGCTGCCGCCACGCGACGCCACCCGCCGCCGCCATCAGCCCGGGCGGCACGCCACCCAGGCGCAGCCGTCGCACGCCGGGCACACGCCAGGCCGCCCGCAGCAACGCGTCCCGTACCTCGGGTTGCGTGGTCAGTGGCGCGTTGTGTTCGATGAACGGCGCATCCAGCGCCGCATCGCCGCTTTCCGCCAGGCACAGCGCGCCCGCCCGCCGGTTGAACAGCGCCAGCCCGACCAGGCGGCCATCCTGCTCCGCGCGCAGCAGCACCGGGTCCGGGAAGCGTTCCGCCGCCAGGCAGCCCACCCAGCTCCAGGACTGGAAGAAGGACAGGCCCGGCACGGCGGCTTCCAGCGCGCGCCACTCCTCGCCGAGCCGAACGAAGTCTTGAACCGCGCTGGTCTGGATCTGCATCGCGCCAGTCCTGACGGGATCGGCGCGCGATGCAAATCAACTCGGGGATTCGCGCGATGACGAACGCCCGAACGCTGCTCCAGCGCCGCGTCCTGCACGTGCAGAAGCTGTATCGGCCGGTCTTCACGGGGGAGGGTGTGTTTCTCGAACGCTCCAGCGCCGTGATGCAGGAAATCGCGAGCACGGTGACGCATGAACTGCTGGTGACGCATACGCCGCGCCCGGTGGAGCCCACGGCCTTCTGTTCCACTCTCACGCGCGTGAGCTACCTCGCCGCCGCGCCTCTGGGCAGCTTCGCGCGGGAGGTTGCGCTGTGCTGGTGGTTCCTGCGCAATCTCCACCGCTATGACGCCGTGCATTTCCGCTGCCACGCCGACTGGTATTTCCTCAGCTACGTCATGACGAAGCTGGCGCGGCGACGGCTGGTGCTGTCGGCGACGCTGGATGACAGCCTTCCCGTGCTGATCGGCCAGTACAGGCCTGCGCTGCGCGGCCTGGCGGCACGCGGCTTCCGGTTGTTCGACGCCTTCATTGGCATCAGCCCGAAACTGCATGCGCAGAACTGCGCGGTGGCGCGCGATCCGGCGCAATGCCACCTGCTGCCCTGCGGCATCACGGTGCCGGAAACGCCTGGCGCCGGGGCGCGCCAGCGCGCGGCACTCGGGATTGATCCGGCCGCGCTGGTCCTGCTGTTCGTCGGCGGGCTCTGCGCGCGCAAGGATCCGCTGTTCCTGATCACGGCGTTGCCCGCCGTGCTGGCCCGCCGCCCCGATGCGCGGCTGCTGCTGATCGGTCCGGCGTTGGAACCGGCCTATGTCGCGCGGCTGCATCAGGCGGTGGCGAGGCTCGGCCTGGAAAACGCCGTGATCTTCGCCGGCGAGCAGATCGATCCGCATCCCAGCTTCGCGGCCGCCGACATTCTGGTCTTCGCATCCCGCCTCGAAGGGTTCGGCACCGTCGTGCCGGAGGCGATGGGCCACGGCCTCCCAGTGGTGGTGCGGCTTCTGCCGGGCGTGAATGACAGCTTCGTGCGGCAGGGTGAAACCGGCTTCCTCTTCGACGATGAGGCCGGCTTCCTGGCCGCCCTGCTGCCGCTGGCGTGCGATTCCGCCCTGCGGAGGCGGATCGGCGAGGCAGGACGCGCGCTTGTCGCGCGGGATTTCGACATGCGCGCCATCGCCGCCCGCACGCTCCGGATCTACGGGATGGAGGAGGCCATCAGCCTGCCGGCACCCGGCACCCCCGCCACCGGCCTCGGCTACGCCGCTTCCGCCATCGACCGCCGCTTCCACAGCCCGAGGCCCGAGCCAGGGCTATCTGAGCCGTCCGGCCAGCCGGTGCTGCTGACCATGGTGGATGCGGAGGAAGCCTTCGACTGGGCTCGCCCCTTCAGCCGGGCAGCGCTGGACGTCTCCGCCATCGCGGAACAGCACCGGGCGCATCGCGTCTTTGAGCGCCACGGCGTGGTGCCGCTCTACCTCACGGATTTTCCAGTCGCGTCGCAGGATGCCGGATACGCGCCGCTGCGGGAGTTGTACCAGGGAGGCCATTGCGACATCGGCGCCCACATGCACCCCTGGGTGACGCCCCCGTTCGAGGAGGCGGTGACCGAGGCCAACAGCTTCGCCGGGCATCTGCCCGCGGCGCTCGAATTCGAGAAGGCGCGCCGGCTTACAGACACGATTGCGCAATCCTTCGGCAGCGCACCGCAGATCTATCGCACCGGCCGCTTCGGTGTCGGGCCACGCACGGCGGATGTGCTGAAGCGGCTCGGCTACCTCGCCGACAGCAGCATCTCGGCCTGCTGGCCGACCGCGGCACTTGCTGGTGATGCAGGCCTCTGGGTCGGATCGCGCCGGCCGCATTGGCTGGACCGCGACCGCACGCTGCTCGAAATTCCGCTCAGCGCCGGCGTCGTTGGCCGGTTGGCCGGAAGCCCGGCCCGCCATTTGTCGCCACTGCTCTATCGTCCGGGCGCGGCGCGGTCGTTGCTCGCGGGCGGCACCGCCCGCCTCGGCCTGCTGGAGCGCATCCGCCTGACGCCGGAAGGCATGACCGTCGAGGAAGCCAAGCGCCTGGTGCGCGCGATGTTGGCCAACGGGCATCGCAGCTTCGTGCTG
>CANJXD010000226.1 GCA_947478535.1 Acetobacteraceae bacterium | reverse complement strand
GTGCTGCGGGAAATCCGCGCACGGCCCGGTGATATCGTCACGCGCGGGCAGGTGCTGGCGCTGCTGGACCCCAGCTTCACCGAAGCGGATCGCGCGGCACTGCTGGCGCAGCGGCGGCTGCTGACCGCGCAGCTCGCGCGGCTGACGGCGGAACAGGCCGGGCGCGCACCGCCGCTCGCCACGGACCCGGACGCCGCGCTGCAAGCCCTGCTGCACACCCAGCGCGCGGCGCTCCGCAATGCGCGGCTCTCGGCCTTCGCGGCGGAAATCGCGGGGCTTTCCGCTGGCATCGCGGCGCTTTCGGACGGAGCGCCCGGCACGGCCGAGCAGGTCTCCATCGCGCAGGAGGTGGAGGCGCTGCGCCTGCGGCTGCTGGAAGGCCAGATCGGCACCCGCCTGCAGGCGCTGGCCGCACGTGCCACGCGCATCCAGGCCGAACAGGACCAGCGTCAGGCGCAGGCCCGCCAGGAGGAACTGCGCGCCGCCCTCGCGGCCCGCCAATCCGAACGCACCGCCTTCCTGGAGGATTGGCAGCGCCAGATCACCGAAGAACTCGCGCGCCTGCATGCCGAGCTGTCCCGGGTCGAGGAACAGGTGGCGAAGGCGACGCGCCTCGATGCGTTGATGACACTGGTCGCCCCGGCCGATGGCGTGGTCATCGAGGTCGCCCGCCGCTCCGCCGGATCGGTGGTGCGGGAGGCGGAAGCACTGGTCACGCTGGTGCCGCTGGGTGCGCCGCTGGTCGCGGAAATCACGCTGCGCTCCGCCGATATCGGCCGGCTCAGCGGCGGCGATCCCACGGTGGTCAAGGTGGATGCCTTCCCCTTCCAACGCCACGGCCCGCTTCACGGCACGCTGCGCAGCGTGGCGCCGGACTCAACGCCTCGCTCCGCGGAGGGCGAAGCGATGCCGGGCCTCGCCCTGCATCGCGCCGTCATCGCGCTGGGTGCGCCGCAGTTGCAACACCTGCCCGAAGGCGCGCGCCCCATCGCGGGCATGAGCGTCACCGCCGAGGTGAAGGTCGGCACGCGGCGCGTCATCGAATTCTTCCTCCACCCGCTGATCCGCGGCTTCCAGGAAAGCATCCGGGAACCGTGACACCCCTCCAGGACGGAGCCTTTTCCCCATGCCCGACGATGGCGCCTTCATCTACGGGTCCGACGCCAATCCGGACCTGCTCTCCCGCATCCCGCGCGATGCGCAAGCGGTGCTCGATATCGGCTGCGGCGCGGGCGCGCTGGCGCGCGCCTTCCGGCGCATCAATCCCCGCACTAGGCTGATTGGCATCGAGCCGGACCCAGGCCTCGCCGCGCGCGCGGCGCCCTGGATGGATGAGGTGCACGGCATCGACATCGAGACGACGCCACCGCCGGTCGCGGACGGCAGCCTGGATGCGATGATCTTCGGCGATGTGCTGGAACACCTGCGGGACCCCTGGGCCGTGCTGCGGCGCGACGCGAAGCTGCTGTCGCGCGATGGCGTGCTGCTGGTCTGCATCCCGAATGTCGAGCATTGGTCCTTCGCCGCGCGGCTGCTGGCCGGGGGCTGGGACTATGCGCCGCATGGCCTGTATGACCGCACGCATCTGCGCTGGTTCACGCCGGCGATGATGCGCGATGCGCTCGCCCAGGCCGGGCTCACGCCGCTGGAGGTCATACCCCGCATCTTCGATGCGGAGGCGGCGGAGAATTTTGCCCGTGCCATGGCGCCCGGCCTCGCCAGCCTCGGCATCGATGCCGCGGGATGGCTCGATCGCAGCCGGCCGCTGCAATATGTCTGGCGCGCCGCCCGCACGCCGCCGGCACCACTGCTGATCGCCGCGCGCACACTGGCGGACCCCGTCGCCGCGATGGCCGAAGTGCGCGTGCTGCAACCGCTGCGAGAAATGGCGACCGCGCCCGGCATCGCCACCATCGCGGCACCGGACCTGCTGCTGCCACCGGGTGATGCCGGGACGCCGCGCATCATGCTGATGCAGCGCACGCTGCTCGGCCCGGAATCGCTCGGCATCGTGCAGGCCGTGCGTGACAGCGGCGCGGTGCTGGTGCAGGAATTCGATGACGATCCCGCGCGCTGGCCCGCGATGGAGGAAACCCATCACCTGACCTTCCGCGCCACCCACGCCGTGCAGACCTCCACCCCCACCCTGGCCCGCTTGCTGCGAGAGTGGAACCCGGAGGTCGAGGCCTTCCCCTTCGGTGTGGAAACCTTGCCGGTGCCGGCGAACTTCGCGACGGCGGGCCGACTTTCGCTGTTCTTCGGCGCGCTCAACCGCGGCGCGGATATCGCGCCCTTCCTGCCGGCGCTGGGGGCGGCGGCGGAGGAAGCCCAGGGTCGCCTCATGATCGAGATTCTGCACGACGAAGCGAGCTTCGCGGCGCTCTCCACCCGCCACAAGCGGTTCACACCGTCCTGCGACTACGCGACCTATCGCGCCACCATGGCCCGCTGCGAACTGGCCTTCCTGCCGCTGGCGGAGACCCGCTTCAATGCGATGAAATCCGACATCAAGGCGGTGGAAGCTGCCTCCCGCGGCCTCTGCTGCCTCGCCAGCCCCACGGTCTATGCGGAGAGCCTGCGCGATGGCGAAACCGGCATCCTCCTGCGCGACCCCGCGGCATTGGCGACGGCGTTGCGCGGGCTGCTCGCCAACCCGGACCGCGCGCATGCCATCGGGCAGGCCGCGCATCGCTGGGTCGCGGCGGAGCGCATGGGCTCCTACCAGATGCGGCGCCGGATCGATTGGTACCGGTCCCTCATCGCGCGGCGTGGCGCGCTGGATGCCGCGCTGGCGGCGCGCCTGTCGGCCTATGGCTGACGGCGGATCGATTCCAGCAAGGCTTCCAGGCGTCGGGTGAAGCCGGCGCTGTCGCCCAGCGTGCGCACCCAGGCTTCGCCGGCCAGCGCGGCCCGGGCGCGGGCATGGCGCTGCGGATCGGTGGCCAGGGCGATGGCGCGGGCAATGTAATCCGCGCGATCCGTGGCGATGCCCTCCGTCGCGCCGATCGCTGTCAGCAGGCTCGCCGCCATGCGGGACGCGAAGGAGCGTCCGGGCAGGGTCAGCAGCGGCAGGCCCATGCGCAGGGCGTCGGAGGCGACGGTCCCGGCATTGTAGGGCGTGGTGTCGAGGAACAGATCCGCGAGCGCGAGGCGCGCGCGATAGCGGGCGGGATCGACCCGCGCGGCGAAGACCAGGCGCTGCGCCGCCACGCCATGGCCGGCGGCCGCCGCCTGCAGGTTGCGCCGGCCCGCGTCATTGTCATCCACCAGCCACAGCACGCTGTCAGGCACGCGGCGCAAGATCATCATCCAGTCGGCGAAAGCGGCTTCCGTGATCTTGTAGTAGTGGGAGAAGTTGCAGAAGACGAAGGCCGCGCCCGGCAGCCCTTCCTCGGCGCGGGATACGCACGGCAGCGCCATCTCCCGCGCGTCATTCGCCTGATACAGCCCGGGCAGCGGCAGTGGCTTCGGTGCGTAGAGCGCGGCCTGCGCCGGCGGCACCGTCACGGCGTCACAGAGAAAGCCATCCAGCTCCTCCATCGGCACCGGCCCGATATAGCCGAGATAGGTGACCTGCACCGGCGCCGGGCGATGGCGCAGCGCGCCGAGCCGCGCACCGCGCGTCAGGCCATTGAGGTCGATCAGGATGTCGATCTCATCGTCGCGGATCCGCCGCGCCGCCGCCTCATCATCCAGCGCGCCGACCGGCACATGATGGTCGAGCGCCGCGAGGACACGGCGGCGGATGTCGCTGCCATCCTCGGGGGAGGAGCAGTAGCCGAAAACCTCGAACCGGGCGCGGTCATGGCGCTCCAGCACCTGCGCGATCAGGAAGCTCATCGCATGACGGCAGAAATCGGAGGAGAGGTAGCCGATCCGGATGCGCTGATGCCGATATCCCTCCGGCGGCGAAAGACGGCGCGCCACCGGGGGCACCTTCCGCGCGATCCAGGCCGCTGCGACGCGGCGCTGGGTCTCCACATCATCGGTCAGCGCCAGGATTCCCAGCGGGCCGGCATTGTGTTCGATGGTGGCGGCGTCGAGGCCCGGGATATCCGTGCCGAAGATCGGCCAGGCGCAAAGCCTCTGGCGCAGATGCGTCCAGTGCTGCAGCACGTCGGGCTGCGCGGGGTCCACCAGCAGGCTCGACCGCAGCGCCTCGGCGGCCTCCGCCAGCGCGCCCCGCATCTCCAGCAGCCGGCCACGATGGTTCAGCAGGGCGATGCGCGCGGCATCGGGCTGCAGGGCCTCGGCCCAGAGTTGCAACGCAGCCTCCGGCTGCCCCGCGGCTTCCAGCGCGAGGCCCAGATTGACTGCGGCCTGGTGCAGATCGGGCTTCCGGTGCAGCGCATGGCGATAGGCGGCGATGGCGTTCGCGTGGTCACCGGCGCGGGCGAATTCGACGCCAAGATTGAACCACGCCGCGAAGCCCTGCGGCGCATCCGGATTGGCGGCGATCCAGGCCTGGTAGAGCGCCGCGGCGGTGCTGTGGTTGCGCGCCGCGCTGGCGGCTTCCGCCATCGGCAGCACTGCTTCCAGCGGCAGGCCCGCAAGGCCCAGGGCGATCGGCGCATCCAGCATCGCCGCTACTCCGCCGCCAGCGGCAACGCCGCCGGCCAAAGCCGGCCATCGCTCGGCAATGGTGACATCGCGTCCCGCGCCGCAAGTGCGGCCTGCCAGCGCGCCAGCATCGCATGGCGCGTCATCGGCACGGCATCGTCGCGCAGGCTGTCCACCCCGATATCGAGATAGATCTCGAGGTTCACGAGGTTCGGGCGCGGCAGGCGATCCGCCTCGATATCCCGCGCGATGCCGGCGAACAGCGCCTCCAGCGCGCGCGCCAGCCCCGCGGTATCAAACAGCACCGATGTCTCGCGTGCCGCCAGCAGGCGGGCGCGCAGCGCGGCGAGAGCTGTGGGATCCGCCGCCAGGGCGATGGCGCGTTGTTCATAGGCAGCCCAGTCCGCACAGACCATCTCCGGCACGCCAGCCGCGCGCACCAGGCTGGCGCAGACGCGCGACGCGAAGGAAAGCCCCGGCACGGTCAGCACCGGCGCCCCCATCCACAGCGCGTCGGACGCCGTGGTATGGGCGCCATAGGGCCAGGTATCGAGGACGATATCCGCCGCGGCATAGCGCGCGACATGCTGCGGGTTCGGCATCGCCCGCGCGAAGACCAGGCGCCCGGCATCGAGCCCCGCCTCCGCCCAACGCGCCCGCAGCGCAATCTCCGCGGCATCACCCCCATGGATCAGCCACAGCACGCTGCCGGGCGTGGCGCGGAGTATGCGGACCCAGGATTCCCAGATCGGCGCCGTAAGCTTCTGCGTGCCGTTGAAGCAGCAGAACACCACCGCATCCTCGGGCAATCCCAGCGCGGCGCGGGACGGTGGCGGCGCGACAATGCGCTGGCGGTCATTCGGCTGGTAGCAGGGCAGGCGCAACACCCGCTCCGACACCGTATCCTCCCACCCCGGCGGGATGATGGTGGCGTCCGCGATGATGTAGTGGTGCAGGGGGCTTCCCATCGTGCCGGGATAGCCAAGCCAGTTCACCAGCGCCGGCGCTGGCCGCAGCGCCAGCAGACCGGGGCGGGACCCCCGCGTATGGCCGTTCAAATCCACCAGTATGTCGATGCCATCGTCCCGCATCAGCGCCGCCGCCGCCGCGTCATCCACTGCGATGATATCGCGCCAATGCTCGGCATCGTGGCGAATGCGCCGCTTCGTGGCGTCTTCGCGGGCAAGGCCGCAATCATAGACAAAGATCTCCACCGCGGCTCGATCATGGTGGCGGAACAGATCGGCCATGAGGTGCCCGACCGCATGGTCCCGCAGGTCGGAGGAGAGGTAGCCGATGCGCAACCGCCCCGGTGCGCGGCGAAGCCGGAGCGCCGCCGCTCCGATGGCCGGCACGTCGCGCCGATGGCACGCGGCGGCGTGGGCGAGGTGGAGAAATGGATCCTCCGTCATGTTCAGCAGCGTGACCGGTGCGAGGCCACGCAGCAGCGCCGCGGGCGCCATGCCGTCCGGCCGCAACGGCCAGGCGCAGCGACGCTGCCGCAGGCTGAGCCAGCGTTGCAGGACGTCCTGCTGCGTCGGGTCGATGTCCATCACCTGGCGCAACACATCTTCCGCCTGGTGCAGCGCCGCGTGATCCTCGAATAGCCGCGCCATGTTCTTGAGGGCGGCCACCTTCATTGCGATGCCATCGCGGGTGATGGCGCCGAGGCTGTTGGCCACATAGGACCAGTGATCGATGGCGGCCTGGGGTTCACCCTTGCGTTCATGCGCAAGACCAATGGCGAGGAAGGGCGGAAGGAAGCCGGGAGCATGGCGTGCGGCATCACGCGCCGCCTCCGCCGCCGCATCATGCTCACCCTCGGCCCCGAGCAGGACCGAGAGGTTGAACAGCGGGACATGCCGCATCGAATCGTCCGGCTGTGCCGCGATCCAGCGGCGATACAGCGCGAGAGCATCGGCGCGTCGCCCCGATTCTGTCAGCGAATGGGCGGTGCCGATGAGTTCGGCGAGGCTGGCTTCCGGCATGCTTCCATCCTGGCGCGTTGCGGAGGTGGCATCGCTGCCACGCGCACGGAGAATAGGGCCATGTTCCTGAATGCTGGGTTGATGCGCGATCACGACGATTGCGCCGCGCGGATTCATCATCCGGCAATCCCGCCCGATATAGGGTGACCAGGAAGCCGGGACGACAAGATGTCACCCCGTGTTGGTCATGGCTGCTGGCCCCAGGGGCCCGGCGGACCAACCTCGTGCTTGCGAACTCCTCAGTGGGGACGGCAATGTCGATCATCGGCACCTTTACGACGACTCAGATCCAGACCTTGACCACCACGACAATCGCGGTGCTTGGATCGAGCGATATTGCCGCGCTTGGCTCCACCCAGGTCGCCGCGCTGACGACAACGCAGATCGGCGCGTTGTCCACCACACAGCTTGCCATGTTCCGCTCCACCCAGGCTGGCGCCCTGGACACGACGGACCTCGCCGCGCTGACCACGACGCAGCTGCGCGGCTTCGGCTCCACCCAGTTCTCCGGCCTTTCCACCACCCAGATCGGCGCGCTCTCCACGACGCAGCTCTCCGGCCTCACCTCCACCCAGGCCGGCGCGCTGAACACCACCCAGGTCGCCGCCCTGACCACCACCCAGATCGGCGCCTTCGCCTCCACCCAGATCGCCGGCCTCACCTCCGGCCAGGTCGCATCCCTCACCACCACCCAGGTCGGCGCCCTCACCACCACCCAGATCGGCGCGCTCTCCACCGCGCAGATCCGTGGCATCGAGACCACCGACCTCGCCGCGCTGACCACCACCCAGATCGGCGGCATTTCTTCGGCTCAGCTTGGCGCCCTCACCTCCACTCAGGCTGGCGCCCTGGAAACGACGGACCTCGCCGCGCTGACCACCACGCAGCTCACGGGCTTCGGCTCCGTGCAGTTCGCCGGCCTTTCCACCACCCAGATCGGCGCGTTGACCACCACCCAGCTTGGCGGTCTCGCCACGGCGCAGATGGCCGCCCTCTCCTCCATCCAGCTTGCTTCGCTCTCCACCACCCAGATCGGCGCGCTCAACACCACCCAGATCGGCGCCCTCACCACCACCGCCATCCGCGGCCTCGAGACCACCGACCTCGCCGCGCTGACCACCACCCAGATCGGCGGCATTTCTTCCGCTCAGCTTGGCGCCCTCACCTCCACCCAGGCTGGCGCCCTGGAGACCACGGACCTCGCAGCCCTCACCACGACGCAGCTGCGCGGCTTCGGCTCCACCCAGTTCTCCGGCCTTTCCACCACCCAGATCGGTGCGCTCTCCACGACGCAACTCTCCGGCCTCACCTCCACCCAGGCCGGCGCGCTGAGCACCACCCAGGTCGCCGCCCTGACCACCACCCAGATCGGCGCCTTCGCCTCCACCCAGATCGCCGGCCTCACCTCCGGCCAGGTCGCATCCCTCACCACTACCCAGGTCGGCGCCCTCACCACCACCCAGATCGGCGCCCTCTCCACCGCGCAGATCCGGGGCATCGAGACCACCGATCTCGCCGCACTGACGACGACCCAGATCGGCGGCATTTCTTCGGCTCAGCTTGGCGCCCTCACCTCCACTCAGGCTGGCGCTCTGGAAACGACGGACCTGGCAGCCCTCACCACGACCCAGCTGCGCGGCTTCGGCTCCACACAGTTCTCCGGCCTTTCCACCACCCAGATCGGTGCGCTCTCCACGACGCAACTCGGAGCGCTCACCTCCACCCAGGCCGGCGCGCTTACCACCACCCAGGTCGCATCACTCAGCACGACCCAGCTGGGCGCCTATGGCTCCACCCAGATCGCCGGCCTCACCTCGGGCCAGGTCGCATCGCTCACCACCACCCAGGTCGGCGCCCTCACCACCACCCAGATCGGCGCGCTGTCCACCGCGCAGATCCGTGGCATCGAGACCACCGATCTCGCTGCCCTCTCGACCACCCAGATCGGCGGCCTTACCACCACCCAGCTGACGGCGCTGACGTCGGGCCAGGTCTCGGCCCTGACAACCACCGGGATCTCGACCCTCAGCACCACCCAGGTCGCCACCCTCGGCACGACGCAGCTCCG
>CANJXD010000225.1 GCA_947478535.1 Acetobacteraceae bacterium | reverse complement strand
CGCGGCCTGGGACGCCTTGCCGGAGGAGGAGAAGGCGGTGCTTCTCAGCCTCGTCGCCGAACATTCGCTGATCTTCAGCCGGGACCTTCTGGGCTTCGACAACTACACGCCCGAGGAACGCGCGAAATGGGCACCGGTGCCGCAGCGCCTGGTGCGGCGCCATGCCGGATCAGGCCGGCTGAGCCTGTTCCTCTCGGCCCATATCGGCCGCATCCAGGGCATGCCGGTGCCGGAAGCTCGCGCCCTGCTGCGGGAGCTCACGGAACACGCGACGCAGCGGGACTTCGTCCACGCCCATCGCTGGCGGCTGCATGACCTGGTGCTGTGGGACAACCGCTGCAGCATGCACCGCGCCCGGCCCTTCGACGACCAGCGCTACCCCCGCGACATGCGGCGCGTCACGCTGATGGACAGCGGGCCGACGCTCGAACAACGGATCTGAGGGTCGGTCTGGCCCCTCAGCCTGTAATACCGATCTGCCAGGGCGCGAATTCGTGCTTGCCGACGCCGAGCTCCTCGCTCTTCGTCTTCTCACCCGAAGCGACGCGGAGCATCAGGTCCAGAATACGCTCCCCCATCTCCTCCATCGTCGCGGTGCCATCCAGGATCTCCCCGCAATTGATGTCCATGTCCTCCTCCAGCCGGCGGAACATCGGCGTGTTGGTGGCGAGCTTGATGGAAGGCACGGGCTTGGCGCCGTACATCGAGCCGCGCCCGGTGGTGAAGGCGATCATGTTGGCCCCGCCCGCCACCTGACCGGTGGCGGAAACCGGGTCGAAGCCCGGCGTGTCCATGAAGACGAAGCCCTTCACTTTCAGCGGCTCCGCATAGCGCAGCACATCCATCAGCGGCCCGGTGCCGCCCTTCATCGAAGCGCCGAGCGACTTCTCGAAGATATTGGCGAGCCCGCCGGCCTGGTTGCCCGGGCTGACCGTGCCGTTGATCTGCGTGTCGCGGCCGGGGGTATAGACATCCTTCCACCAGCGGATGCGCTCGATCAGCTTCTCCCCCACCTCCTGGCTCACGGCGCGGCGGGTCAGCGTGTGTTCGACGCCGTAGATCTCCGGCGTCTCGGACAGGATCGCGGTGCCGCCATGCCGCACCAGCAGGTCCATGGCGGACCCCAGCGCCGGATTGGCGGTGACGGAGGAAAACCCATCCGAGCCCCCGCATTGCAGCCCCACCGTCAGGTGCTCGGCGGAGACGGTGGTGCGGGCCACCTTGCCGGCCTCGACCATCATCTCCTTCACCGCGGCGACACCGGCCTCGATGCTTTTCCGCGTGCCGCCGACTTCCTGCATCACCATGGTCCGCAGCAGCGGCCCTGGCACCATGCCCTGTTCGGCCAGCAGCCCGGCGATCTGGTTGCGTTCGCAGCCCAGCCCGATCACCAGCACGCCGGCGACATTGGCGTGCCGCATATAGCCGCCGAGGGTGCGCCGCAGCAGTTGCATGGGCTCGCCCGACAATTCCATCCCGCAGCCCGTCGAATGGGTGAAGGCGGCGACACCATCGACATTCGGGAACTCCGCCAGCCGGTCCTCCGTGAACCAGTCCGCCACCGCGTGGCTGACCGTGGCCGAGCAGTTCACGGTGGAGACGATGGCGATATAGTTCCGCGTGCCGACGCGCCCATCGGCGCGGACGATGCCCCGAAAAGTCTTGCGCTCGGCCTCCGGCACCATCTCCACGGGGTGGTAGTCGCGCCCGATCGCGTAGTCCCGGTCGAATTCGCGGAACTCGATGTTGTGGTTGTGCAGCATCGTGCCGGCGGGGATGTCCTCCGCCGCGAAGCCGATCGTCACCTGGTATTTCAGGATCGGGTCGCCCTTGCGCAGATGCTGCGTCGCGATCTTGTAGCCCGGCTGCGTCGCATGGCGCGCCACCAGGTTCTCCCCGGGGATGGAGGTGCCCGGCGCGATGTCGATGCGCGCGACGACGACGTTGTCATCGGGGTGCAGACGGATGACGGGGCCGTTCAGGCGCTTGGAATGCAGGTCGATCATGGACTGTCCTGGTGTTTCGTCGCTGCGCCGTCAGGGCAAGGCGCTTGTCCTGCATAAGGCCACAGCCCGCGGCCGCTGTCAGCGGGCCGCGGGAATGCCCCTCAGCCGAGCATCTGCCCGCCATCGACGATGATGGTCTGCCCCGTCACCCAGCGCGCCGCGGGGCTGGCCAGGAAGACCACGACCTCCGCGATCTCCTCCGGCGTGCCAAGCCGGCCGAAGGGGATGGAGTTGAGGATGCGGTCATACAGCGCGGGGTCGCTGGTGCGCCGCTGTTCCCAGGACCCGCCGGGGAATTCGATGGACCCCGGCGCCACCGCATTCACCCGCACGCCATCCGCCGCCAAGGCCGCCGCCTGGCTCGCGGTGTAGTTCACCAGCAGTGCCTTCACCGCCGCATAGGCCGGCGTCCGCAGCGATGGCCGGAAGCCGGAGATGGACGTCACATTGACGATGCTGCCCCGGGCCTGGCGCAGCCAGGGCGCCGCCGCACGGCTGGCACGCACCGTCGCCATCACATCCACATTCAGCCCTCTCGCCCAATCCTCCTCCGTGTCACGGGACCCGAAGCCGCTGGCGTTGTTCACCAGAACATCGACCCCGCCCAGCGCCGCGGCGGCAGCCGCGACCCAGCCTGTCACCTCCTCCAGCACACCGAGATCGGCCGCCACAGCATGGGCCGCGACGCCACAGGCCGCGATCTCCGCCCGCGTCGCCTCCAGCGCCTCCGCGCCGCGTGCGCAGATGGACACCGCCGCCCCGGCCCTGGCGAATGCCAGCGCGATGGACCGCCCTATGCCCTTGCTGCCACCCGCCACCAGCACGCACCGGCCCGTGAAATCCGTCATCGCCCGATCCCTCCCGCCTTGTCGCGCAATGGATGCCGAGCGTGGTGGTCTTGGCAAGCGGGGCGGCCGGGGGCACGACTGCGGTAACCAGGAAAGGTCCTGCCCATGCCGGACGAATCGCCGGTGACGTATACGGTTGCTGAGTCGCTGCTGGCCGCCCTCGCGGCCCGCGGCACGCGGCGCATCTGGGGGGTGCCGGGTGGCGGCTCCTCGCTCGACATCATTGCCGCCGCGCCGCGCTTCGGCATCGACTTCATCCTGGCCCGGCACGAAGCCAATGCGGCCATGGCGGCGCTGGCGGATGCGGAGCTGACCGGCGCGCCCGGCGTCGTGCTGACGACGAAAGGCCCAGGCGTCGCCAATGCGATGAACGGCCTTGCCTGCGCCACGCTCGAACGCGCGCCGGTGCTGCTGCTGTCCGATGGTTTCACGCCGAAGCAGACGGCCTTCATCACGCACCAGGTCTTTGACCAGCAGGCGATCACCGCCGAACTCGTCAAGGGCTATGCCCGCGCCGAGGATATGGCGCCGGAAGCGGAAATCGCCGCCCTGCTGGACCTCGCGCAAGCCGCACCCCGCGGCGCCGTGCATCTCGACCTGACCGGGGAGGCAGCGCGCCGCCGTGCCGGCCCGCCCACCGACACCGCCGTGCCGATCGACGCAGCACCCGCTGTCGGAGACGCCGCCGCCCTGCTCGCGGCCTCCCACCGCCCCGTCCTGCTGGTCGGCCTCGAAGCCGCAGAACCACATGCCGCCGCCGCGTTGCGGATTTTCGCCGAGGCGCTGCACTGCCCCGTGCTGGTCACCTACAAGGCCAAGGGCGTGCTGCCCGATACGCACCCCCTCTACGCCGGCCTGTTCACCGGCGGGTCGCTGGAGACCGCCTGCATCGAGGATGCGGACCTCATCATCCAGGTGGGGCTGGACCCGGTGGAGCTGATCCTGCAGCCCTGGCGCTACAGCCTGCCCATCCTCGATATCGCGCTGCGCCCGCATCCCGTGCGCTACGCCGAACCCGCCGCCGCGCGGCACGGCCCGATCGCGGCCACCCTCGGCGCGCTGCACCCGCATCGCTCGGCCTGGACGGCGGCGGCCATCGCCGCGCATCGGGAAGCGGCCCTCGCCGCGCTGGCATGGCGCGGCACCGGTGGTGTGCCCCCCCCCGATATCGTGCGCATCGCGCAGGAGACTGCCCGTGCCGCCGGGCGCGCACCGCGCGTCAGCGTCGATGCCGGCGCGCATATGTTCTCCGCCACCGCCTTCTGGCAATGCGAGGCACCGCGGGACCTGCTGATCTCGAACGGGCTCGCCTCCATGGGCTTCGCGCTGCCGGCCAGCCTCGCGGCCGCGCTGCATGACCCCGTCCGCGGCGCCATCGCCTTCACCGGGGATGGCGGGCTGATGATGTGCGTGGCGGAACTCGCCACCGCCGCGCAGCATCGCGCGAAACTGATCACCATCGTCTTCAACGACAGCGCCCTGTCGCTGATCGACATCAAGCAGCAGCAGCGGCAATTGCCCGCCGATGGCGCGCGCTTCTCCAGCACCGATTTTGCGCGCGTTGCCGAAGGCTTTGGCGTGCGCGGCTTCACCGCCTCCACACCGGATGAATACCGAACCGCACTGCGCCAGGCTTTCGCACAGGACGGGCCTTCCCTGATCGATGTCACGGTCAACCCTGCCGGCTATCCGGCGCAACTCCAGGCGATGCGCGGCTGACATGAGCACAGAACTTTCCGCCCTCCGCCTCGGCACCGCCTGGGCCCGCATCGCCGGGCTGATGGATGAAGCCGCCGAAACCTTCGTCCGCACCTCCTTCTCCTCCGTGGTGCGGGACAATTGGGACATGGCCGTCGGGCTGATGGACAGCGAGGGGCGGCAATTCGCGCAATCCTCCCGCTCCGTCCCGAGCTTCGTCGGCACCATGCCGCGCACGCTGGCCATCATGCTGAAGCGCTACCCGCCGGCCATGCTGCGCCCGGGCGACGTGCTGATCAGCAATGACGGCTATTTCGGCACCGGCCACCTCAACGACATCACCATGATCAAGCCGGTTTTCTTCCAGGGGAGAATCCTCGCCTGGATCGGCAGCACCTTCCACGCCACCGATATCGGCGGCGCGCCTTCGGTGGAGGCGCGCGACAGCTGGGAGGAAGGCCTCACCATCCCCATCGCCCGCATCCTGCGCGGCGGCGAGGAGAATGAGGATGTCATCGCCTTCCTCGAAGCCAATCTCCGCCAGCCCGATGAAGTCCTCGGCGATATCCGCTCCCAGTTCGCGATGTATGACCAGGCCGAGCGCCGCCTGCTCCGCATCCTTGCTGAGGAGGGCATTTCGTCGGTCGATCTCCTCGCCGGCGAGATCTTCCGCCGCTCCGAAAGCGCCATGCGCCAGGCGATCGCCGCCGTGCCGGATGGCGAGGTGACCGATGAAGTCACGGCGGATGGCTTCGAGCATCCCGTCACCATCCGGCTTCGGCTTGCGATCAAGGGCGATGGGCTGACGCTGGATTTCACCGGCACGGATGCGCAGATCGCGCGCCCCGTGAATTCGCCGCTCAACTTCTCCCGCGCCTATTCGAACTATGCCGTAAAATGCGCCTTCGACCCGACGACGCCGAACAATGACGGCAGCTTCCGCCCGATCACGCTGATCGCCCCAGAAGGCAGCATCGTGAACCCGCGCCGCCCCGCCCCGGTCTGGGGCCGGCACCTCACGGGCCATTATCTGCCGATGCTCGTCCTCGCGGCGCTGGGGAAGATGATCCCGGATCGCGTCGTCGCGGAAAGCGGCAGCCCCTTGTGGAACGTCTATTTCACCGGCGAGCACGGCGATGGCCGCCGCTATGTCCGGATGTTCTTCATGAATGGCGGGCATGGCGCGGCGGCGGCGCATGATGGCGCCTCCTGCCTGTCCTTCCCTTCGAATGTCGCGACGCAGCCGGTGGAGCAGTTCGAGAATGCGGCGCCGATGCTGGTGACGGAAAAATCCCTCATCCTCGGCAGCGGCGGCGATGGCCGCATGCGCGGTGGCCTCGGTCAGCGCCTCGGCTTTCGCGTGATCGGCGACAAGCCCGTCACCGCCACCTACCGGCATGAACGCGTGCAGCACCCCCCGCGGGGGCTGCTGGGCGGCGAGGCCGGGCGGCCGGGGCGGGACCTGGTGAATGGCAAGCAGGTCGCCGCCAAGGCGCGCATCGTCCTTGCCCCGGGCGATACCCTGACCTTCGAGACCCCCGGCGGCGGCGGCTTCGGCCCCCCTGCCGAACGCAGCGCGGAAGCCCGCGCCCAGGATTTGGCCGAAGGATACGTGGCCGAAGGAAACGTGGCATGAAGCCCTGGCAGATCGGCGTCGATATCGGCGGCACCTTCACCGATTTCGTGCTGCTGGACACGCGCGACGGCCGCCTGTTCAACGGCAAGAAGCTCACCACGCCACACGCCCCGGAACAGGCCGTGCTCGCGGGCGTGTCGGAACTTCTCGCCACGCAGGGTGTGTACCCTGCCGCCGTGCGCCATGTGATCCACGGCACCACCCTCGTCGCCAATGCGCTGATCGAGCGCCGCGGCGTGCCCACGGGGTTCCTGACGACGGAAGGCTTCCGGGACATCCCGGAAATCGGCACCGAGCTCCGCCACGATACCTATGATCTGTTCATGCGCCGGCCAGAACCGCTGGTCCCGCGCCGCCTGCGGCTCGGCGTGCCCGGGCGCCTGCGCGCCGATGGCGCCGTCGTCACGCCGCTCGATGAGGACGCCGCCCGCATCGCCATTCGCGCGCTGCGCGATGGCGGCGCGCAGGCGCTGGCGATCTGCCTGTTGCACGCCTTCCTGAACCCCGTGCACGAACAGCGCCTGGCGGCGCTGGCGCGGGAGGAAGCGCCGGGCCTGACCATCTGCCTGTCCTCCGAACTCGTGCCGGAGATCGGCGAATACGAACGCGGCTCCACCACCATCTGCAACGCCTATGTCCAGCCGGTTTTCGAACGCTACCTCGCCCGGCTGCGGGATGGGCTGCACGCCGCCGGCGTCACCGGCCCGCTGTTCCTCATGCTGTCCGATGGCGGCACGGTGCAGGAAAAGGTGGCGGCCAGGCACCCCATCCGCCTCGTGCAATCCGGCCCGGCCGGCGGCGTGCAGGCCTGCCGCGTCGTCGGCCAGGCGGCGGGCGCGGCCGATATCCTCTGCTTCGACATGGGCGGCACCACCGCCAAGGCGGCGCTGATCGACGGCGGAGAACCCCAGCGCTCGCTCGATTTCGAAGTCTCCCGGGTCGATCGCTTCCGCAAGGGCAGCGGCTTTCCGCTGAAGGTGCCGGTGGTCGAGATGATCGAGATCGGCGCCGGCGGTGGCTCCATCGCCCGCGTCGATCGCCTCGGCCTCATCAAGGTCGGCCCCGACAGCGCCAGCAGCGATCCCGGCCCGGCCTGCTACGGGTTGGGCGGCACGCTGCCCACCGTGACGGATGCGGATCTGCTGCTCGGCTACCTCGCGCCCGACAGTTTCCTCGGCGGCGACATGGCGCTCGATCTCGCGGCGGCGGAGGCCGCGCTGGCGGAGCATATCGGCCGACCGCTTGGCCTGTCCGCCGTGGAAGCGGCCTGGGCGGTGCATGAGACCGTGAACGGCACCATGGCCCAGGCGGCCGCCATCCACGCGCTGGAAAAAGCGCGGCGGATCGAGGACTACGCCATGGTGCCGATCGGCGGCGCCGGCCCCGTACATGCCTGTGCCATCGCCATGAAACTCGGCCTGCCGAAGCTGATCTCACCACCGGGCGCCGGCGTCGCCTCCGCCTTCGGCTTCCTCGCCGCCCCGATCAGCTTCGCGCATCTCCGCGCCATGGTGGCGCCGTTGGCAACGCTCGATCTCGATGCGTTGCGGGCGATGCTGGCGGCGATGGAAGTGGAAGGCCGCGCCATGGTGACCGAAGCCGGCGTCGCGCCGGGGGATGTCTCGGTCCGCCTGCTGGCGGCGCTCCGCTATGCCGGCCAGGGCTACCAGGTCGAAGCCGCCATCGACCGCGCCAGCATCGAAGCCGGCGACCGGGACGCGATCCGGGCGGGCTTCGAGGCCGAGTATCGCCGCCTCTATGGCCGCATCGAGCGCGGCCTGCCGGTGGAAGCCGTGGGCTGGCGCGTCATCGTCAGCGGGCCGACACCCGCGCTGCAACTCGCCCCGGCCGGGATGCGCGAAGGCGCGTCGCTCAAGGGCACGCGCCGCGCCTGGTTCGGCACTGGCTTCGTGGAGGCCGCGGTGCATGACCGCACGGCGTTCCGCCCTGGCGACAGCGTGGCCGGCCCGGCCCTGGTGGAGGAACGCGAAAGCACGCTGGTGATCCCCCCCGGCGCCACCGCCACCTGCGACGCGGCGCTCAATCTTGTTGTCGTCTTCGGCTGATCGCCACTGGACGGCCCCAGGCGGCTGGGCTTCAAGCGCGGCGCAATTCCCCGTGACGGAGCCGCCCCATGAACCCCGCCATTCGCGACGCCCTGATGGGCGTCACCACCGCGACGCTGACGACGGTGCTGCTGAAGAAGGGCGTGCGCTTCTGCTACGTCAACGGCGCGCGGCCCCTCGTGCCCGGCAACTTCACCCGCATCGTCGGCCCCGCCTTCACGCTGCGCTTCACGCCGACGCGCGAAGACATGGCGACGGTCGATAGCTGGTCCTCCCCGCGTTCCACCCGTGCCGCGATCGAGGACATGCCGGAAGGCTGCGTCGCCATCGCCGACGCCATGGGCCTGACCACCGCCGGCATCTTCGGCGACATCCTCTGCGCGCGGATGAAGGTGAAGGGCGTCGCCGGGCTGG
>CANJXD010000224.1 GCA_947478535.1 Acetobacteraceae bacterium | reverse complement strand
GGGGCGCCTGACTGCCATCACCCGTGATGTAGTTTTGCTCCGGCGCGCCGATGCATTTTTGCTCCGGCGTTGACACGCGGTGATCAAGATCTGCGTAATGAAACGGTGCGACATGGAGGGAAGGCGCGGATTCGGCGAATCCGTGATAGATTCTGTCTGACCAACCCGGCCCGCCGGGGATCAAGCGAGGGAGCCGACCGTAACCCGTTACCCGAACCGCACCCTGACCCGCCGGGCAATGGGAACCGGCCTTGCCGCCATCGGCACCACCCTTTCCGGCTTCGCCCAGGCGCAGGGCCAGTCCATCCAGTTCGGCGTGATGCCGAATGTCAGCGCCCGCATCCTGCTGACGCAATACCAGCCCTTCCGCGCCTTCCTGGAACGGGAACTGGCGCGGGGCGTGGAAGTGGTGACGGCCCCCGGGCTGCAGCCCTTCCATGAACGCTGCCTCAGCGGCGCCTATGGGCTGATGGTGACGGCGGCCAATCTCGGCCGCGTCGCGCAGCTGGATGCCGGGCTACGGCCGATCGCGATCTATGATCCACGCATCCCCGGCCTGCTGGTGACCCACAAGGACCGCCCGCTGGCCGATCTGGCCGCCCTCCGCGGCCGGCAGGTGGCGATGACCAACCCGCAGTCGCTGGTGGCGCTGAAGTTTACCCGCTGGTCGCGGGAACGCGGTATCGTGATCGGGCGGGACGCGATGGCCGTGCATGCGCGCAACGAGGACAGCCTCGCCCAGCTGCTGACGGGGCCGGAAACGCCGCTCGCGGTGATGAGCCAGGGCGAGTTCAACGCCATTGGCGCCGCGATCCGGGACACGCTGGTGGTGAAGGAGGTCTTCATTCGCGTCCCCGGCTTCCTCGTGCTGCTGGGCCCGGCAATCCAGGGGCCGGAGGCGGAGCGCGTCCGCAACACCCTCGCGCGCTTTCCGGCCTCCGCCGAGGGCGCCCAGTTCTTCGAGGCGACGGGCTTCCGCGGCATCCGCCCGGTGACCGATGCCGACCTCGCGGAGCTGGATGACGTGGTGGAGGAAACGCGCTCCCTGCTCCGCCCCGCCTGAGCTGGGCATTATGGGCGGGCGCCTCACCTTCCGGCTGAAGGTCTTCGTGCTGGCCGCCGCGGCGATGGTGCTGCTGGCGGCGGCGCTGACCGTCGTGCAGGACCGCATGGTGGGGGAAGCCCTGTCCCGGCAGCTCGACGCCCGGGCTTCGAGCGTGCGGCCCATTCTGGCCGCGGCGCTGACCGCCGCGCTGGCGGAGCGTGATTTCGCCACCATCCAGGCCGTGGTGGCCGAAGCCGTATCCGGCGGCAGCTTCGCGCATATGCTGCTGCTGGACCCGAGTGGGCAGGCATTGTCCGCCGCGGGGTGGGACATGGCGCGGCTCGGCCGTCCCCCCAATGAAGCGGCGCGCTTCGAGATGCCGGATGGCGACACCCGGCTGCTGGACAGCGTCAGGCTGGACGTGGCAGGCTAGGTGTTGGGGACGCTGCATTTCGGCTTTTCCCGCAGCGCCGTGGAAGCCACGCACGACCGGCTGCTCGTCTCCGGCCTGCTCGCGGCGCTGGCCTGCCTCGCGGCTCTCGTGCCGCTGGTGGAAATCGGATCGCGCTGGGTGTTCCGGCCGTTACGGCGGCTGGGGGTGGCGGCGGAGGCGCTGGGCGCCGGGCATTACGACCTCGACCTGGAACCACAGGGTCGCGACGAGATCGCCGGGCTCACCAGCACCTTCATCCAGATGGCCTCGGCGCTGCGCGAACGGCTGGAAGCACTCTCCGCCAGCGAGGCACGCCAGCGGGCGCTGCTGGAGGAAGCGCGGCTGCGCGAAGTGATGCTGCGCGCCGCCAAGGAACAGGCCGAAGTCGCCACCCGGGCCAAGGGCGAATTCCTGGCCAATGTGGGGCATGAGTTGCGCACGCCGCTGAATGGCATCCTCGGCATGGCGCAGATGCTCGCCGCCTCCGACCTGCCGGCGGAGGAGCGGGAGGCGGTGGCGGTCATCCTCGATTCCGGCCGCGCCCTGCTGGCCGTGATCAACGATCTGCTCGACATCTCCCGTCTCGAGGCCGGGCGTGTGACGATCGAGGCGCTGCCGGTGGACACTGGCGCGATGCTGGCCGCGCCGCTCGGGCCGTCGGAAGCGCAGGCGGCGCGGAAGGGGTTGCGCTGGACGCTGGTGCTGGAGCCCGGCCTGCCGAAGCGCGTCATCGCCGACCAGGCGCGGGTCGGCCAGGTGCTGGCGAACCTCGTCGGCAATGCCGTGAAGTTCACCACGGTCGGGGAAGTGCGGATCACGGCGCGCTGGGTGGCGGCGTCCGGCCAGGGGCGGCTGCGGGTGGAGGTGATGGATACCGGCATCGGCATCCCACGCGATGCCTGGGCCCGGCTGTTCGAGCGTTTCAGCCAGGCGGAAAGCTCCAACACCCGGCGCTTCGGCGGCACTGGGCTTGGCCTTGCGATCAGCCGGCAACTGGTGGAACTGATGGGCGGGCGGATCGGCTTCGACAGCACGATCGGCGCGGGCAGCTCATTCTGGTTCGAATTGCCGCTGCGCTCCGCCGATGGCGCCCTGGCGGTGGAACCGCCGGTGCGCCATGTGCTGGTGCTGGAATCCCTGCCTGCCAACCGCACCGCGACCGCCGCCCTGCTGCGCCAGCTCGACCTGACGGTGGAAGTGGCGGCGGATGAGGCGATGACCATCGCCGCGCTGCGCCGCCACGCCATACGTCTGGTGGTGCTGGATGTGGATGCGCAGGAAGGCTTCACCGTGGCGCAGCGCATCCGCACCCTGCCCGGGGCGCTCGGCCTGGTGCCGATGATCGCCTGCTCGACGGCGCCGGACCCGGAGATCACGGCCCGCTGCCAGGAGTTGGGGCTTGCAGGCCCCCTGCCCCGCCCGCTGCGGCTGCGGGACCTGCAGAACGCGACCCGCGCCGCGCTGCTGGAGCCACAGCGTTAGCTCGTTAAGGAAACGCGGGCCGGCTGGATGTCAGCCGCGAATGCCGGCGCGGCGCACCAGGGCCTGGAGGCGCGTTGCCTCGGATTGCAGGAAGGCCGCGAATTCCTCCGGGGAATCGCCGATCGGCTCGCCGCCCTGGTCCTGCGCCAGCCGGATCACCGCCGGGCGGCGCAGCACGGTGCGCACCGCCTCCGCCACCGTGTCGACAATCGGCCGCGGCGTCGCCACCGGGGCGCAGAGCCCGAACCACGACCCGAAGCGGAAATCGACGCCCTGTTCGACGAAGGTCGGCACATCCGGCAGTTGCGGGGATCGCGCATCGGCGGCGATCGCGATGGGCCGCAGGACGCCCGCGCGCAGCACGCCGCTCAGCGTCACGACATTGGAGAAGATGAGCTGCAAGCCGGAGGCGCTCGCCGCCCCCGCGATGGCCGCGCCGCCACCTGAGAAGGGGACGTGCTGCATGTCGATGCCGGTCACCTGCTTGAACAGCTCGCCGCCGATATGGCTGCTGCTGCCGACGCCGGAATGGCCGTAGTTGATCTCCCCGGGATGCGCGCGCATCCAGGCCAGCAGTTCCGGCAGCGTCGTCGCCGGGACGCTGGGGTGGATGGCCAGGAAGATCGGGGAGTTGAAGACGTTGGAAATCGCCGTCAGCTCGGCCATCGGGTCGAAGCCCAGATTGTCGAACAGCACCTTGTTGATGGTCAGCCCCGTCGCCGCCATCAGCAGCGTGTAGCCATCCGGCCGCGCGCGGGCGACGAGCTGCATGCCGATATTCGTCCCGGCCCCCGGCCGGTTCACCACGATGACGGGCTGGCCCAGCAGTTCGCTGACGCCGTTCTGGATCAGCCGCGTCGCCGCATCGCCGGAGCCTCCGGGCGCGAAGGGCACCACCACCTGGATGGGGCGGGAGGGATAGCGCTCCTGCGCCAGGGCGGGCGCGGCGAGCAGCCCCGCCGATGCCACCATCACCCCGCGACGCGTGACGAAGCCGTGCATGGCGCGGTCCCCTTTTCCTGTGGTGGTTCAGCCCAGCGGCAGCGCGGCGGTGCCCGACAGGCGGTCCAGCCCCATCGTCGCGGCGAACAAGGCCTCCGGCTCGCCCTGGTAGTGTCCGGCGATCAGGCAGCCCTCGAACTTCGTGAAGATGTCCTCGCGGGAGAGCGGGATTTCGAAGGCGCCGCGCGCCATGGTGACCTGCTCGCTCACATGCTCCGCGCCGGCGCGGGTGCGGATCGTCACGCGGTCGAAGGGCGCGTAGCCCGTGAAGGGGTCCTCGCGCGGGTCGAAGCGCGGCGCGACGCGTTCCATCAGCGCCTGCACCTCGGGCCGCTGCACGAAGCTGTCCTGCACTTCCGGCAGACCGCAGCGCCCGGCGACGAGGGCGGAGGCCATGGCGAATTCGACGCTGAACTTGGCGGCGAGCCCGGTCTGCGGGCGACGGTTGCGCAGCACGGAGTAGTTGCGGGCGGACATCTCCACCGTCACCGCCTCCACCTCCTCCGGCGCCACCGGGCGGGCCTTCAGCAGGTCCAGCATCGCATCCAGTGGGCGATGCGCGCAGTAGCACATGGGGTACTTCTTCAGGCTCAACCCCATGGCGAGGATGGACCAGTCCCGCCCCGCGCGGAGCGGCGTCTCGTAGTCGATCTCGCCCTTCGGTGAATAGGCGAAGAGGAAGCCGCGGGGATGTTCGAGCACGTCGGGGGAGGCGGTCAGCCCGGCCGCGGTCAAACGCGCCGCCATGATGCCCGCATGCGCCGCGCGGCCGCAGTGATAGGGCTTGGCCATGGAGCCGAAATTCGCCATCAGCCCGGCGCTGTGGGAAGCGCCCAGCCCGATCGCCGTCGCGCAGTCCTTCGCATTCATCCCGCGCAGCTTGGCGCAGGCCGCCGCCGCGGCGACGCAGCCGAAGATGCCGCTGGGGTGCAGCCCCTTCATGTGATGGTTGCCGAGATCGCGCCGCACCAGCTCGCCCCACACCTCGTAGCCCGCGATGTAGGCGGTGATCATCTGCTCGCCCGTCGCGCCGATCGCCTCCGCCTCCGCCAGGATGGCGGTGACGAGCACAACGCTCGGGTGGCCCTTCAGCGCGGCGTCGTCGTAATCCAGCACATGCGCGGCGGTGCCGTTGATCATCGCGGCGTCCAGCGCCTGCGCGCGGCCACGGTCGCGTGAGAAGAGCAGCGTGCTCTCATCGCCATGCGGGCCGAGCACCTGGCGCACGATCCCGACCGGCGGCTCATTACGGCCGGCGATCAGACAGGCGATGGTGTCGGTGAATCCGATCCGCGCCTGTTCGCGACCCGCTTCCGGCAGCGCCTGCGGCGTGAGATCCGCGACGAAAGCGCCGAGTTGCGCCGTGAGGGCGATGGTCATGCGGCGGCGTTCCTTCCCTATCGGCAACGCCGGCGGGGCGTGCCACCGCGTCATGCTGCGCGGTCGGTGGTGAAAGCTACCCATCGGCTTGACAAGCGTCCACCCCGGCAAACAACAATGCTGGACCGTCGATCCGTCACGCGCGCGCATCGCGCCTTGCGTGGTGTGATGGGCAGAATGCTGCCCGCGGGGCGGCCAATCCTACGGGAAGGAAAGAACCATGAGGCGCGGACGCCTGTTGCTCGGCTCGATGCTCGCCTGCCTCGGCCTGCTGGCGGCTACCTCCCCCGCCGAGGCGCAGGGCCAGCCCTGGCCGACGCGCCCGCTGCGCCTCATCGTCCCCTTCGCCCCAGGTGCCACGGCAGATCTGCTCGGGCGCATGGTCGGGCAGCGGTTGAATGAGGAACTCGGCCAGCCCGTGGTGGTGGAAAACCGTGCCGGTGCCGGCGCCACGCTCGGCAGCCAGATCGTCGCGCAGGCGGCACCGGATGGGTATACGCTGCTGCTGTCCAACGCCGCCTCCCAGGGCACGGCGCCCGCCATGGGCCGCGTGCCGTATGACCCGGTGGCGGATTTCGCGCATGTCACGCTCGTCGGCACCATCGCGCAGTATCTCGTCATCAACCCCACGGTGCCGGCGCAGACCCTGGCAGAATTCATCGCGCTGGTTCGCACCCATCCCGGGCGCTACAATCTCGGCACGGCCGGCAATGGCTCCATCGGCCATTTCGCCGGCGCGCTCTTCATGGCCCGCGCGCAGCTCGACATGGTGATCGTGCCCTATGGCGGCACCGCGCCCGCCACGCGAGACCTGCTCGCCGGCAATGTCCACGCCGTGTTCCAGAACGCGCCCGAGGCCGGCCCCCATGTGCGGGACAACCGCCTGCGCCTGCTGGCCGTCACGGGCGAGGCGCGGGAGAGCGACTTCCCGCAGACGCCCACCTTCGTCGAAGGCGGCTTCCCCGGCTTCGTGAACTACACCTGGTATGGCGTCTCCGCCCCGCGTGGCACGTCGGAGGCGATCGTGCAGCGGCTGAACACGGCGATGCTGAAGGCGCTCGCCTCGCCCGCCATGCGCGATACCCTGCGCAACATCGGCGTCGTGCCGGCGCAGACCACGCCCGCGCAGTACACGGCCTTCGTCGCCGCCGAGATCGAGAAGTTCAGCCGTCTGGCGCAATCCACCGGCATCAGGGCGGAGTGAGGAAGCAGCACCATGGAATTCGCCTTCGATACGCGGGAAGACGCGCTGCGGCGTGAGGTGCAGGCCTTCATCGCGGAGGAACTGACTGCCGCGATCCGCGAGGATATCGATGCCGGGGAGCTTGGCGTGCAGTTCGGCCCGACGGCCACCGCCTTCTTCGACAAGGTGCGCGCCCGTGGCTGGACCGGCGTTTCCTGGCCGGTGGAATATGGCGGCCAGGGCCGCACGGCGATGGACCAGTTCATCATCGAGGAGGAGTTCTGGCGCGCCGGGCTGCGCATCGGCGGCGCCGGCACCGGCGCGCCCGCCATCCTGGCCAGCGGCACGGAAGAGCAGAAGCGCGCCTTCGTGCCCGGCTGCATTCGCGGCGACATCATCTTCGCCCAAGGCTACAGCGAACCCGGATGCGGCACGGACCTCGCCGGCATCCAGTGCCGGGCGACGCGCGTGGGGGAAACCTACGTTATCCGCGGCCAGAAGACCTTCATGACGTCCGCGCATGTCGCGACACATATCTTCCTGATGGTCCGCAGCGACCCGGCCTCGAAGCGCCATGCCGGGCTGTCCATCCTGCTGGTGCCGATCGATGCGCCCGGCATCACCATCCGCCCGCTCTGGACGATCCAGAACGACCCCGTGGCGCCACGCGGCACCACCTATGGCGAGAACCGCACCAACGAAGTGTTCTTCGACGACGTCGTCGTCTCCGCCTCCTGCCTGCTGGGGGAGGAGGGCGATGGCTGGAACGTCGCGCAGCGCGGGCTCAACATCGATCGCGTCGGCGCGCGCCGCTACCTCATCTCCGTCATGCGGGACGAGGATATCGTCAACTGGCTGAAGAAGGACGAGGCGCCGAACCGTGAGCTTCGCGCCGACCCGGCGGTGCGGGACAAGGTGGCGGAGCTGTGGATCGAGGGCCAGGTCTGCCGCCTGCTGACGATGCGCAGCATGACCATCGCGCGGCGCGGCGGGAATTTCGTCTATGAGGGCTCGGCAGAGAAGGTCTTCGCGCCGGAGCATGGCGTGCGCGCGACGGAGGCGATCGGCCAGATCCTCGGCCCGCAGGCGCAGCTGTTGAGCTCCTCGCCCGAGGCGGTGGAGGACGGCATCTTCGCCCACAACCTGCTCGGCGCCTTCCAGTCCACCATCAATCACGGCAGCGTGCAGGTCATGCGTGACCAGATCGCGCGCAAGGGCCTCGGCCTGCCGCGCCCCGGCAAGCGCTGAGGCAGGGGAAACACCATGGACGTCCTGCCTGATGAGGATGAGGCCGCCATCCAGGCGACCGCCGATGCCTTCCTCGCCGCCGAATGCACCCCCGCGCTGATCCGCGCGGCGGAGAAGGATGCGGCGCACTGGTCCCCTGCCCTGTTCGCGCGCATCGCTGAACTCGGCTGGCTGCGCCTCTGCCTGCCGGAGGAGGATGGCGGCGATGGCCTGCCGCTGACCCACCTCGCCGTGCTGTTCGAGGTGCTGGGCCGGCACCTCGCGCCGGTGCCGATGCTGGGCACGATGGCTGGCGCCATCGCGCTGTCCCGCTGCGGCAATGCGGCGCAGCGCGCCATCCTGCCCGCGGTCGGGCGGGGGGAGGCGCGGATCGCGCTGGCGATCCAGGAACCGGATGGCCGCTGGTCGCCGGACGCGGTGCGGCTCGAAGGCCGGCGGGATGGCGATGCGGTGATCCTCACCGGGCAGAAATCCTTCGTCGATGGGTTCCGCGAAAGCACGCATACGCTCGCGGCCTTCCTGCTCGATGGCGCGCCCGCCCTGGCGCTGCTGGACAGCGCGACGCCGGGGCTGACGGCGACGGACCTCGTGACGACGGCGAAGGACAGTTCCGCCTCGCTGGTGTTCTCCGCGGTGCGCGTGCCGGCGTCCCACATCCTCGCCGGCTCCGCCCCGCTCCGCCTGCTGATGGACCTCGCCGCCGCCTTCCTCGCGGCGCAGATGGCCGGCGCCGCGCGCATGGCGACGGAACGCGCGGCCGATTATGCGAAGGAACGCGTCGCCTTCGGCCAGCCCATCGGCGCCTTCCAGGCCATCCAGCACATGGCGGCCGACATGCTGATCGGCACCGATGGCGCGCAGCTTCTGGCGCGGGAGGCGATCTGGCGTCTCGGCGAGGGCCTGCCCGCGACGGTGGAAGCGGCCCAGGCGAAATCCTTCGCGAATGAGAAATGCCTGGCCGCCTG
>CANJXD010000223.1 GCA_947478535.1 Acetobacteraceae bacterium | reverse complement strand
TGTGGACAGCGTGGACGGGCTACGCCCGCCCTCGCTGACCACAGGCCCATCAGCAGCGTCAGAATGATCGATCTTTTTCATACTGGACATCATCGTTCCGGTCTCTCCTCGGACAAATGGGTGTCCAGAGAAAACGGGTGCAGCTCAAGACGATCGGAGCCAGCTTGCCACCTGGCGGGCGCGGCGGTGGCTCGGGATAGCCCATCAGCATCACTGCCGCCGCTGTCTGCACGACGCCAAGCGTAAGGCTCAGGAAGAACCACAGCAGCAGCATCGGCCCGGGATGGCCCGCGGCGTGCCGCAGCACCGTCGCGACGCCGCCGGGATCGGCCAGCAGCAGGGCTGCGATCATCAGGCTGCCCAGCGCAAATCCCACCGCCCCATGGCCGATGAAGAGCCGCACTGCCGCAGGCCATCTCCTCCAGGCGTGCATCGCGAAGGTCATTCCGGGAACTCCGATAGCGTGCATCCCAGACTATGTGAGGACGCTTTCCACATCGTTGATGCGGATCAAAGCGGGAGCCGGCGCGCCGGCTCCCGGACGAACCCGCAGCGCCGGGGAGGATGACATCGCGGGCCGATCGCCTGACGCGCCAGCAGCGCCCGCAACCCCGTGAAGGATCGGCGACAATGACCGGGGGCGGCTGGCGCGGGGGCAGGATTTTCGCCTATTCTCCGCGCCATTCCCCGCAACTTTCGCCTGGTGTCGATGCCCGTCCTGAATGGTCCGCGCGGTGAAATCCGCCTTGAGGGCATCGGCAAGACCTTCGGGGAAACCCGGGCTCTTGGTGGTCCCAACGAAGGTGGTCCCACCAGGGGCGATGCCGGCGGTGTCAGCCTGTCCGCTGCGCCGGGCAGCTTCCTGGTGCTGCTCGGGCCTTCGGGCTGCGGCAAATCCACCCTGCTGCGGGTGATTGCCGGGCTGGAAGCACCAACGGAAGGGCGGCTTTTCATCGATGGGCGTGATGTCACCGCCCTGCCGCCGGCCGCGCGCGGCATCGCCATGGTGTTTCAGTCCTACGCCCTGTTCCCGCATCTCAACGTGGCGGAGAACATCGTCTTCGGCCTGCGTGCCCGCCATGTCGCGAAGGCGGAACGGGAGGCAAGGCTGGCCGAGGCGGCGGAGATGCTGGGTCTGACCGCGCTGCTGGCGCGCCGCCCTTCCCAGCTTTCCGGCGGGCAGCAGCAGCGCGTGGCGCTCGCCCGCGCCGTCGTGGCGCAGGCGCCGATCTGCCTGATGGACGAACCGCTCTCGAACCTCGATGCCAAGCTGCGGACCGAAATGCGGCGGGAAATCCGCGCCCTGCAACAGCGGCTCGGCATCACCATGATCTATGTCACGCATGACCAGGCGGAAGCCATGAGCATGGCCGACCAGGTCGTGCTGCTGCGGGACGGCCAGGTGGAGCAGGACGCCACGCCGCCCGCGCTCTATGCCCGCCCCGCTTCCACCTTCGCGGCCTCCTTCATCGGCACGCCGCCGATGTCCCTGCTGCGCCTCGTGCCCGGCGCGGGCGGTGCGGAGATCGCCGGCGCGCCCGGCATCGTCGTGGCACCGCCGGGGGCCGCCGGCACCAGGCTCGGCCTGCGGCCGGAGGAGGTGGCGCTGACCGATGGGCCCGGCCTTCCCGTCCGCGTCCTCGCCGCCGAGTTCCTGGGCGCGGAGACCGTGCTCGCCTGCGCGGTGGGGGATGGGGCGGAGACCCTTCAGGCCCGCATCCAGGGCCACCATGCCCTGCCCCCCGGCACCGCGCTGCGCCTGCGCCTGCCGCCCGCGCTGCATCTGTTCGACGCCACCACGGGCCGGCGCCTGCCGGAACCCGCCTTCGCCTGACCAACCACTGAAACAACAGAGGAGGATTTCGCATGACCATCACCCGCCGCGGCGCACTCGGCGCATTGGCCGCCGCCCCGATGCTCGCCGCCCCCGCCGTGCACGCGCAGGCACCGACGGAAATCGTCTTCAACTACCCGATCGCCGTGGGCGGCCCGATCCCGCGCCTCATCGACGGCTATTGCGAGGAATTCGCGCGCGAAAATCCGCGCTTCCGCATCAAGCCGATCTATGCCGGTTCCTACCAGGACACGCTGACCAAGACGCTGACGGCGATGCGCGGCGGCGATGCCCCGCAGGTTGCCTGCCTGCTGGCGGTGGACATCTTCACCCTGATCGATGAGGACGCGATCCTGGCGTGGGATGACCTGTCGGGCGTCGACCGGCCCTGGCTCGATGGCTTCTACCCCGGCTTCCTCGAGAACAGCCGCACGGGTGGCAAGACCTGGGGTATTCCCTTCCAGCGTTCGACCATCGTCACCTACTGGAACAAGGAATTGTTCGCCGCCGCCGGGCTGGACCCGGAACGCCCGCCGACCAATTGGGCCGAACAGCTTTCCTTCGCGCAGCGCCTGACGAAGCGGGAGGGCGACAACACGACGCAATGGGGCATCCAGATCCCCTCCTCCGGCTTCCCCTATTGGCTGTTCCAGGGGCTGACGACGCAGAACGACGTCCGCCTGATGAACCCCGAGGGCAACCGCACCTTCTTCAATGACCCGAAGGTGGCGGAGGCGCTGCAATACTGGATGGACCTGTCGCAGAAGCACCGCGTCCACCCCAGCGGCATCGTCGAATGGGGCACCACGCCGCGTGACTTCTTCGAGCGCAAGGTCGCGATGATGTGGACCACCACGGGCAACCTGACGAATGTCCGCGCCAATGCGCGCTTCCCCTTCGGCGTCGGCATGCTGCCCGGCGGCGTGAAGCTCGGCAGCCCGACGGGCGGTGGCAACCTCTATCTGTTCAAGTCGGCCAACCCGGCCCAGCGCGAGGGCGCCGTGCGCTTCGCCCGCTTCCTGACGACGCCGGAACGCGCCGCCCATTGGGGGATCGAGACAGGCTACGTCGCCGTCACCGCCGCCGCCTTCGAGACGCCGGCGATGAAGGCCTATGTCGCCGGCTTCCCCGCCGCCGCCGTGGCGCGGGACCAGCTTCCGCATGCCGTGGCGGAGCTTTCGACGCATGACAATCAGCGCGTGACCAAGGCGCTGAACGACAACCTCCAGGCGGCGCTGCTCGGCCGCAAGCAGGCGCAGCCGGCGATGAATGACGCGCAGGCCGAGGCCGAGCGCATCCTGCGTCGCTACCGCTGAGGAAACGGGAATGCCGGGACGCGCGACGCTCCACGCCTGGCTGCTGCTGACGCCGGCGCTCGTGCTGCTGGTCGCCTTCACGCACTACCCGGCGGTCGCCACCTTCTGGCATTCCCTGTTCTCGACCCCGCGGGCCAATCGGCCCGCGGATTTCGTCGGTGCCGAGAACTACCTGTATCTGCTGGAAGACCCGATCTTCTGGCGGGCGCTGACCAACAACCTGATCTACGCGCTGGCGACCATCCCACTGTCCATCGGCCTGTCGCTGGCCATGGCGATGTGGGTGAATGGCCGGATGATGGGGCGCACGGCGCTGCGCATCGCCTTCTTCACGCCGACAGTCCTGCCGATGATCGCCGTCGCCAATCTGTGGCTGTTCTTCTACACGCCCGATTACGGGCTGCTCGACCAGATCACCCGCGCCCTGTTCGGCTGGGGCCCGACGAACTGGATCGGCACGACGGAAACCGCGCTCGGCGCCATGATCGCGGTGGCGGTCTGGAAGGAAGCCGGCTTCTTCATGATCTTCTACCTCGCGGCCCTGCAGGCCATTCCGCCCACGCTGTATGAGGCCGCCGCCATCGAGGGCGCTTCCCGGTCCCGCATCTTCTTCCGCGTCACCCTGCCGCTGCTGGGGCCGACGACGCTGTTCATCCTGGTGAATGCGGTGATCAATGGCTTCCGGCTGGTGGACCACATCATCGTCATGACCCGGGGCGGGCCCGACAATGCGACGGCCCTGCTGCTGACCTACATCTATGAACTCGGCTTCCGCTTCTGGGATACGGCGAGTGCGTCCGCGCTGACGGTCATCCTGCTGGGCTTCCTGGCGCTGACCGCCGCCTTCCAATTCCTGGTGGCGGAAAAGCGGGTGCACTACCGATGAACGCCACCCTGACGCGCTGGCTGGAAACCGCCGCCGCCTGGCTGCTGGGGCTGATCTGGGTGGCGCCGCTGGCCTATGCGGTGTGGGCGGCGATCCATCCGGCCGAATACGCCACGCGGTTCAGCCTGTTCGCACCGCTGACTCTGGCGAATTTCGCCGCCGCCTGGGATGCCGCCCCCTTCGCGCGCTATTTCCTCAACACCTTCCTGCTGGTGACGCTGGTGCTGGCGGCGCAGATCGTGCTGTGCACCCTGGCCGCCTTCGCCTTCGCGCGCAGCCGCTTTCCCGGCAGCGGCATCCTGTTCGGCCTGGTGCTGCTGCAATTGATGATCATGCCGGACATCCTGCTGGTGGAGAATTACCGCAGCATGCGGGCGCTGGGGCTGGTGGGCACGATCCTGGCGATCGGCCTGCCCTACATGGCCTCCGCCTTCGGCATCTTCCTGCTGCGCCAGACCTTCAAGCAGGTGCCGGGTGAATTGGAGGAAGCCGCCCGCGTCGAGGGCTGCGGCACGCTGGCGATCCTGCTGCGGGTCTATGTGCCGCTGGCGAAGCCCACCTACCTCGCCTATGGGCTGACGTCGGTGTCCTACCACTGGAACAACTTCCTCTGGCCGCTGGTCGTCACCAATACGGTGGAAACGCGGCCACTGACGGTGGGGCTTTCGGTCTTCGCCTCCACCGACCAGGGCATCGACTGGTCGATCATCAGCGCGGCGACGCTGATGACCTCTGCCCCGCTATTGCTGGGCTTTCTCCTGTTCCAGCGTCAATTCGTGCAGTCCTTCATGCGGGCCGGCATCAAGTAGAGCGTATCAGGCAGGCCTACGCCTTCGGGACGACCGGCACCGGCAGGATGCCCATGGCCGGGCGCGCGAACAGGAAGCCCTGCATGGCGCGCACGCCCATCTCCCGCAGCGCCACCATCTCCCCCACCGTCTCGATGCCTTCGACCACCGGCAGCAGGCCGAAGGAGGTGAGCTGGTCGAGCGTCAGCCGCACCGTCTCCCGCCGCTCTGGGTCCAGGTCGAGGCCCATGATGACCTCCCGCGCGATCTTGGCGCCATCCGGCCGCCAGACCATCAGCAGCGGCATGCGGGCATGGCCGGTGCCGACATCGTCGAGCGCGATGCGCAGGCCGCGGCGCTGCAGCGCCATCAATTCGAAGGCCAGGGCCTGCGGGTCCTGTACCGCTTCCATCTCGCTGATCTCGAAGACCAGACGTTCTGGGGGGAAGCCGATGGCTTCCGCATCCGCGACGGTGCGGCGGATGCCGTATTCGGCATCGGTGACGCAGCCGGGATAGACGTTCAGCGTCAGCGCCGCGGTCGTGCCGGGCAGGCCGAGCCGAAATGCCTCCGTCACCGCCGCCTGGCGGATATCGGCATCGACGCGGTAGCGGTCCGCCGGCGCCACGGCACCGAGCACGCTGCCGGCGGATTGCCCGGCCGGCCCACGCACCAGCGCTTCCTGCGCGATGGTCAGGCCGGTCTCCACGTCCACGATGGGCTGGAAGGCGATGGCGAAGGATGGGGTCACGGGGTGCAATGGTAGGCCACAAAGTTGCGTCCGGCGCCAGCACCCTCGCAGAAGTTGTGGGGGTGGAAAGTGTCTCCGCGCATGAAACTTCGTTTGTGTGGTTCGCCAAGTTGCCGCGCCGGTGGGGGCCGGGGCGCGGGGCCGGGGCGCGGGGCTGGCCCGCCTCCGGGCCGGTTGCGCGGCATGACGCGGCGACGCAGTGTCCCCCCCAATGGCCTCCCCCGCCCCCTATAGCCAGGCCCGGCTGACAATCCTGGTCCTTGGTCTGTCCTGCCTCGCCGCGAATTTCGCCAGCCGATCGCTGGAACCGCTGGTCGGCGTGCTGGCCGACGAATTCCAGACCTCCGCTGCCCAGGTCGCGCTGCTCTCCACCGGATTCGCGCTCGCCTACGCGCTGATCCAGCCCATCCTCGGGCCGGTGGGGGATGCTGTCGGCAAGTTCCGCGTGATCCGTATCTGCCTGGTGGTCCTGGCCGTGGCGCTGGGGCTTTCCGCCCTGGCGCCGGATCTCGCTACGCTGGCGCCTTTGCGGATCATCGCCGGTGCGGCGGCGGGCGGCACCTTTCCGCTGTGCATCGCCGTGGTCGGCGACCGCGTGCGGATGGAAGACCGCCAGATCGCGCTGACCAAGCTGCTGGCGGCGGGGCTGACGGGTTCGGCAGGCGGGGCGCTGCTGGCGGCGGTGGTGGAACCGATGGTGGGCTGGCGCGGCGTGTCGCTGCTCTGCGCCGCGGTGGCGCTGCCGGCGGCCTGGTTCATGCGGAGCGACCCGCCGGAGCCCTCCCCTCGCCGACCGCGGCTGGGCGAATCGCTGGCGCGATACAAGCAGATCTGGGCCATGCCGGCGGCGCGGAAGCTCTATGCCTGCGTCTTCATCGAGGGTGCGCTGCTGTTCGGCGTCTTCCCCTTCCTCGCGCCGCTGCTGGCCGAACGCGGGCATGGCGGTGCGACGGAAGCCGGCTTCGCCGTCGCGGCCTTCGCCCTGGGCGGCTTCGGCTTCACCGCCATCGCGCCGCTGCTGCTGCGGCTCTGGGGCCAGCGCGGTGCCATCCAGGTGGGGGGGAGCACCGCCATGGCCGGGCTGTTGCTGCAGGCGGTGGCGCCGAACGCGGTGTTCCTGATCCTGGGCTGCCTGCTGATGGGGCTCGGCTTCTACATGCTGCACAGTTCCATCCAGACCCGGGCGACCGAGGTGGCGCCGATGGCGCGCGGCAGCGCGGTGGCGATGCATTCCTTCAGCTTCTTCATGGGCCAGTCGCTCGGCCCCGCTGCGATGGGTGCGGGGCGCGCCGTGCTGGGGCCGGATGTGGCGCTGCTGGTCGCGGCGGCGGGCATCGTCCTGCTCGGCTTCACGCTCGCCTGGGCGCGGAAATAGCGGACCGGGCCGGGCGCGAAGCCTTGGCCACGCCGTCCCGGCAAGTTCGCGATTCGCCCCGCCTTGGGAACGCAGGGTGAATCGGGGGTCCTGAGACCCAACCGATTCCGCATTGAATCAAGGCCCTGGCCCGAGTCGCGGGAACGAATCGCTGACGCCCGGATTTCGTTCTCCTGCCACAACCCCTTGGGGCGGAAAGCGATTCTGGCCACAAGGGCGTTCCAGCCACCCCGCCGAGTCGCGGCCCGAGTCGCGGAACACCGCTGTGCCGGGCCTTTCCCCGCCGAACACAATCCCTGGGGGCGATTCGCCAGACCAGGCACAAGCGTGTTCCACAGCCGCGCCCGAGTCGCACCCCGAGTCGCAACCCAACTCCCACCCCAACTCTGGGCGCCTCAGAAGTCGCTGACGCGGCCCTTGGTCTGCCAGTCGCCATAGCGCGTCGGCTCCGGCCCCTTCGGACCACCGATCTCCGGCGGCAGGGGCGCGGGCTTGGCCGAAGCCGAAGGCGCGGGGGCAGCGTGGGCGGGGGTGGGCTTGGGATCCACCACCGGGGTGGAGGTGGGCTTCGGGGCGTCAGACCCGTGATTCGCTTTGCTCATGCCCTACATGTAGGACGCCGGGGCGCCCATGCAGACCCCCGCACCGCACGACAGCCACTGAGAAGCGGAAACCACGGAGCCAGCCATGGCAGGGTATTTCAGGACAGCGGTGCTACTCGCGGCGATGACGGCGCTTTTCGCGGGCGTTGGTTTCGTGATCGGCGGGCAGCAGGGCATGGTCATCGCCTTCGGCATTGCCTGCGTGATGAACCTGCTGGCCTGGTGGAACAGCGACCGTGTCGTGCTCGGCATGCACAACGCCCAGCCGATCGGCCCGCAGGACGCCCCCCGGCTGTTCGCCATGGTCGAAAACCTGGCCAGCCGCGCGGGCCTGCCGATGCCGGCGCTCTATGTGATCCATGAGGATCAGCCCAACGCCTTCGCCACCGGCCGCAGCCCGGACCGCGCCGCCGTCGCCCTCAATACCGGCCTGCTCGACCTGATGCCGGAACGCGAAGTGGCCGGCGTGATCGCGCATGAACTCGCCCATATCCGCAACCGCGACACGCTCATCATGACCGTCACCGCCACCATCGCCGGGGCCATCGGCATGCTGGCGCAGTTCGGCTTCCTGTTCGGCGGGCGGGACCAGCAGGGCCGGCAGAGCCCCTTCGGCCCGATCGGCGCCATCCTGCTGGTGGTGCTGGCGCCCATCGCCGCCGCGATCGTGCAGATGGCGATCAGCCGGTCCCGGGAATATGAGGCGGATCGCCTCGGCGCGGAGATCGCCGGCGATGCGGAGGGCCTGGCCAGCGCGCTGCTGCATCTGGAAGGCTACCGGGACGGCCGGGTGAACCAGGCGGCGGAGGCCAATCCCGCCAGCGCGCATCTTTTCATCATCAACCCGCTTTCGGGCCTGCGGATGGATGGGCTGTTTTCCACCCACCCGAGCACGGCGAACCGTGTGGCCGCGCTCCGCGCCCTGGCACTCCGCCCGCCGCCGGGGGGTGGGGGCATCCCCGCATCGCAGCCGGAACGCCGCCAATCGGCGACGCGCCCCTGGGGCAAGACCAAGGCCCCGATCAAGCCGCAACCTGGGCCCTGGTCCGGCGGCGGCGGCGGCGGGCAGCGCAACCCTTGGGGTTGACCCCTTGGAGGCTGACCCTTTGGCCTGATCAGCCGCGGCGGATGCGCGTCGCCCAGATGTGCCAGCCATAGCTGCCGAGGATGCCGCCGAGCACAAGCCAGGACAGCGGCTTCAG
>CANJXD010000222.1 GCA_947478535.1 Acetobacteraceae bacterium | reverse complement strand
TCATCGCCGCACTGGTCAACCTCGAAGCAGGGTTCCTGCCCTGCTGACCGAGGCCCTGCTGACCGAGGGCGCCGGCCACGGCCAGCACGGCCGCACCAAAATCACGCAACTTTCGCAACAAGTCTAATGGGCACGCGCACCATCCTCGCCGATGCCGTGCTAATCACCACCCAGACCACTGGCACCGGCACCTACAGCCTGGGCGACGCCCTCACCGGGCATTGTCATCCGGCCGACGTGCCGATCACCTCCGGCAGCCGCATCAGCGACACCGTCGTCGACAACCTCACCGCACCCACCCTGCGCGAGACCGGCGAAGGCGTGCTGAGTTCCGGCTCCCCCTGGACGCTGACCCGCGCCACCATTCGTCGCAGCCTGAATGGCAGGGTCGCCAGCGGCAGCGCCATCTACTGGCCAGTGGGCACGCGATACCTCTACGTCACGCCGCTGGCAGCCAACACGCCGCAATACGACACGGACACCCCTGCCGCGCCTCATCTGCTGAGCAATGCGGCGGATGCCCCGATCAAGCCACAGACACCGCAACCCGCCAGACCCGCGATACGCCCCAAAAAGCCGCCCCCAGCGCGAGCAGGGATTAAACGCGACGGCGTCTTCACGGACGCGCCAAGCGCCCGCCGTTTGCGCACCCAACCCGACCTCATGAATTTTCCGGGTTAGCTACCCATGGCGGCAGCTCCTGGACCATCAGGAAGACTGCAGACGCTCCCATCCGCGATCATCTGGCGGACAAGCCGTTCGACTTCTTTGATGCGGTAGGGTTTGACGAGGACGCGACTGTCAGCAAGATGAGGCGGCAGGACATTACCCTTGTCGTAGCCGGTGCTGAACGCGAAGGGGATAGCGCGCTCGACCAGCACATCGGCAACCTCCCATGACATCTCGCCATCCAGGTTCACATCGAGGAGCGCTGCGTCGAATGCCTCGGCGCGAGCGAGCGCGAGTGCCGAGTCCAAACGCGTCGCCGGGCCCACGATTCTCCAGCCAAGGTCTTCGCACATGGCTTCGATGGTCAGGAGCACCATGAACGAATCTTCGACCACGAGAATCCGCGGCTTGTCCGGCAACGCTGGGGCGGTGATCTCGATCGGCAGGCGATCCGGCAGGGCAGCCGTTCTGCTGCTCAATGCGACCATTGATGCTCTCGGCAGTACGATCTCGCAGACGACGCCACCAGGTTTGTAGAAAATGGTCGCGCGGCCGCCGGTCTCCATCGCCAGGGCGCGCTCGATCAGATTCGACCCGAAACCGCGCCGCGCCGGCGGCCGCACCGTCGGCCCGTCGATTTCGGTCCAGGACATGCCCAGGCCGCCATCCTCGCGCAGATGCCACCGCACCGCGACGCGTCCGGCGGGCTGCGTGAAAGCACCGAACTTCGCCGCGTTGGTGGCAAGCTCATGCAAGGCCAGCGACAAGGCGAGCGCGGATTTGGGCGTGAGGACGGCATCGACCCCGTCGAGCGAGACGGCGCCCGGCCCCTGGCCATAGGCATCGAGTTCCTCGCGCAACAGCCCATCGACGGACACGCCTTCCCAGCGGCTTTGCGTGAGCAGGCTATGCGCCTTGGCCATCGAATGGATGCGCTTGTCGAGGCCCTCGACGAAGACCGTCAGCGATTCCGCGCTGCGGCTGGATTGGGTGACCAGGGCCTGGATATTGGCCAGCGTGTTCTTCACGCGGTGGTCGAGCTCGGCCATCAGCAGCTTGTCGCGCTCATGGGCCTTGGCCCGTTCGCGCGATGCCGCCTCGATCCGGCGGAGGACGACCTGCAGCAGCGAGACGCGCAGGTCGAAGGCCGCGTCGGTTTCGGCCGACGTCCAGGGCAGGGCGCGGTTGCGCACCGTGTGCTTCCAGACCTCGAAGGATTTCCGCGGCGACAGCCGGTCGCCATCGGGGCCGGTCACCATCGGCTTGGCCGGGTCGCCGGCCCAGAGCGCCGTCTCCACCAGCTCGGGGCGGAACCACAGGATGAAATCGGAAGGATCGCGCGAGACCGCGATGACCAGCAGCCCCGAGGCGACATTGGCGAATTCGCTCGCCGGGGCGTAGATCTCGCTCAGACGGTCGGTCGCGAAGACGCCCTCCGTCTCGGTCATGTACGTCGTCAGCCATTCGGTGAGCGCCATGATCTGCGCGCGGGTGGGCGTGGTCCCCAGAAAGGTGACCTCGCCTTCCACACGCACCGCGACGCCGCCGCCGCGCACGCCGTCCAGCGCGATGTCGCCGCCATGGATGTAGTCGAGAAGGTTCGGCGTCTGCTGGGTCAGACCGAAGGCATAATCCTCGACGCCGGCGAGGTTGAGCATCAGTTCCTGGAGGATCTTGCGGCTGGCGAGCCGTGATTCGAACTGCTCGCTCCTCTCACGCGCCTCGAGCTGGAGGGAGAACATCGAGCCGAACAATTCGCACACGGCGCGCAGATGGCGCGGCAGGCGGCGTGGGCTGTTGTGGTGGCAGGCGATCAGGCCCCAGAGCTTGCCCGCGACGATGATCGAGATCGACATCGAGGCGTCGATGCCCATGTTGCGGAGGTATTCGCGGTGAATGGGCGAGACGTCGCGCAGAACCGCGTGGCTCATGTCGAGCGGCGCGCCGGTGCGCGGGTTGAGCGTCGGGATCAGCGGCGCGGGGTCGTAATCGACCTGGGTGATCAGCCGCAGCCAGCTTTTCAGGTACAGGGCGCGCGCCTGTTGTGGGATGTCGGCGGCGGGGTAGTGGAGGTCAAGGAAGGGTGCCAGTTCGGGCGAGCGGCTTTCGGCGATCACCCAGCCCGATCCATCGGCCATGAAGCGGTAGATCATCACGCGGTCATACTGGGCGACGCGCCGCACGCTCGCGGTCGCCATCTGGCACAGTTCGTAGAGCAAGGCGGCGTCGCCAAAGCCCTCGACCATGAGATGCACGGCGGCGAGCGGATCGGCGATGAAGTTGTCGCTCATTTCCGCGGCCTCGAATTCGAGCACCAGCGCACCATCGACACAATGCGCGCTGGCATCGAGCGGCTGGTCGGCGATGGCGCGCAGCATCGGGTCGAGAAGGTGGCGTGGCTTGGCCAGATTGGGCTCCCGGCTCAGCGCGTGGAGCCGATTGATCTGGTCGCGGGAGAACACGGTGTCGATCGGTCGCTCCAGCAGGTCTTTGATCTCGCGGCCCAGGAGCCCCAGGGTATCCCCGGCGGCCTGGAGCACCCGAAGCGTATCGGCTTCCAGCACCAGCATGGCGCCATGCGGCAGGATCGCGCCCGGGATATGGATCGGCTCACGGTCGCAGTTCGTCAGATCAACCTGCTCGCGCTCCAAAATCCGCCTAATCATCGACGCCATCCCATCCCTGGAGCCATTGCTCGAATATCGCGAAGGTTGCCGCAGCACCCTCGATCACGGCCGCCTGGTCAGCGGGCCCGTCCGGTGCCGCCGACAATTGGGCCAGGTAGGCCCGCCAGACGGTCCCGGTGGCTACGCCATACCCATTGAAAAACGCGCGCCCTGCCGTCTCGTGCGGGCCGAGCAACGCGTCGAGTTGTCGTGCCAGGCCGCGGCCGCCGAGTGCCGATCCTTCGACGACGTAGTGCGCACCCAGCAGATAGGCTCGCGATGCGTGTTCGGGAAATGCCCGGCAGCAGGGAAGGGCGAGACACATGTCGCGATCCACGCCGAACACCGCCAGATCAGCGTGCAACCAGTCCGTTCGTTCGGCCGGGACCCCCGCGGCGACCTCGAAGGGGCGATAGAAGCCGTAAAGTCGGGCCAGCAAGGCGGTGTACTCGGCGCGACCGATCGTTCCCGCCTTCACCGCCGCCAAGCCGCGGTGGCCGTGGAGCCGTTCGTGCACTTCGCCCGTGGTTGCGCGCAGGAGTTCGTGCAGCGGGAGGTTCGGCAAACCGCCCGCGCCCTTTCCAGGCGTCACGATGTCAGACGGAGGATTTTTCAACGAGACGTTGGATCGATATCGTTGTGGACTCGGACGGCACGCCGTCGCACCAACGACCTCACCGAATGACGCTGCTGCGCCCGGCCATGATTCAACGACCGACGGCGATGCTTGTTCGCCGCCCCCCGAACGTCACCATCGCTTATGCGAAGCAGGGGAGAGGGCTTCCTTGGGAGGCGTGCTCGTCCATCGGCGGTCAGTCTCTTTTCCGTTTGATTGGGAGACAACCTACCTCACTTCGCCGTGCGCCGGTCACGCAGACCGCCCCTGTCACGAATAGGTGATAGGCCGCCCGAGTCCGGCGATGACCGGCGAATCTAAACCTGGGAAATTCATGAGGACTGGCGGGCATGGCGCAAGCCGTTGAACGGCCATAGGATTCGGCTGCGACAGCGACAGCCCCTTTGCCGATATCGAGCAGGAGGCTGCCCGAACCGAGGCCCAGCTGACCGCCCTGCGGCGCGGCGGGCTCGCCGCACTGGAGGCCGGGCGCCGCGCCGCCGCCGCCGCCCAGGCCGCCCAACTGCGCGCCGAGGCCGGTATCCGTGCCACCCAGGCGCTGACCCGGGCCACCATCGCCCAGTTGAATGCGACGCTCGCCGCCAACACCATCGCCGTGGCCGACAACTCGACCTGCCCGGCTTTGCCGATGACCTCAGCGGGGCGATCGATCGCGCCAGCGACCGCGCCCGGAACGCGGCGCAACAGCAGCAGGTCACGCTGGAGGCGCTGCGCGAGGAGGTGCGGGGCCTGCGCCTCGTCATCGAGCGGAGCATGGCAGCATGATCGGCCTTGCCCCGCTGGCTGCGATCCCCCTTGCGGGATGGTGGGCGCCGGCCTCGCCGCCCGCCCCGCCTATCCTGCTCCCGAGCGAGTTGGTCGCTGGCGATGTGGTCTGGCTGTTGCAACTCGGCACCCAGCCGAGCGCCGCCGCGGAGGCCGCGCCGGCGCCACTCGGCGTGCAGTTCATCGCGCTCTTCGGCGCGTATTGACGGCTGGTCGCGTCGCCGCGCATGGTTAATCTCCAAAGTCTTGGGTGTAGTCACGGTCGGAGTCCTAATGTGACCAGACGGCTTCGCATCGGCGTCGATGTCGGCGGCACCTTCACCGACCTTGCCATGGTCGATGAGGCGACCGGGCGCATCGCCTTCCACAAGGTGCCCTCCACCCCTTCCGATCCGTCGCAGGCGATCGAGACCGGTGTGCGCGAATTGCTGGCGAAAAACGCAGCGGCGCCCGCCGATGTCGTCTTCCTCGGCCATGGCACCACGGTCGCGACCAATATGGTGATCGAACGCCGGGGCGCGCGCACCGGCATGATCACGACCAGCGGCTTTCGCGACGTGCTCGAAATTGCCCGGCAGATCCGCCCACATCTCTACGACTATACGGTCCGGCGGCCCGAGCCCCTGGTGCCGCGGCGCCGGCGGCTGGAGATCAGCGAGCGCATCGCAGCCGAAGGGACCGTGCTGGCCGCACTGGACCCGGACGAGGTCGAGGCCGCCGCGGCCAGCCTCACCGCCGATGGCGTCACCTCCGTCGCCGTCTGCTTCCTGCATGCCTGGCGCGATCCCGCGCATGAACGCGCGGCCAAGGCCGTGCTGCAACGCGCGATGCCGGGGGTCTATCTCTCGGTCTCCAGCGAGGTGCTGCCCGAGTTCCGCGAATTCGACCGCTTTTCCACCACCGTGCTCAACGCCTTTGTCGGCCCGCGCATGGCGCAATACCTGGAACGCCTGCTCGCCCGTGTGCGCGACATCGGCATCGCGGCCGAACCCTATACCGTGCATTCCAACGGCGGGCTGATGTCGGTCGCGACGGCGGCGGCCTGCCCTGTACGCACCTGTCTCTCCGGCCCCGCGGCCGGGGTGATCGGCGCCGCCGTGGTCGCGGCCCAGGCCGGCTTCGCCGATATCGTGACCTTCGACGCCGGTGGCACCTCGACCGATGTCTCTGTCGTCGCCGGCGGCCAGGCGACCTCCACCTCCGCGCGCGACGTCGCGGGCTATCCGGTGAAGGTGCCGAGCATCGGGATCGATGTGATCGGCGCGGGCGGCGGCTCCATCGCCCATATCGATGCGGGCGGCGCGCTGAAGGTTGGGCCGCGCAGCGCCGGCGCCGATCCTGGGCCGGCCGCCTATGGCCGCGGCGGTACCGAGCCGACCCTCACCGACGCGAACATCGTGCTCGGCCGGCTCGACCAGACCGCGCTTTTGCGCGGGGCCATGCCGGTCGATGCCGCGGCCGCCCGGCGCGCGGTGCAGGATCGCATCGCAACCCCGCTCGGCCTGACCCTGGAACAGGCGGCGCTCGGCATCATCCGCATCGCGGTGGCCAACATGGGCCGCGCGATCCGCGGGGTCACCACCGAACGCGGCTATGCGCCCGAGCACTTCGCGCTCTTCGCCTTCGGCGGCGCCGGGCCGCTGCATGCGACCGAGGTCGCGGCGGAGTGTTCCATCCCGACCGTCATCATCCCGCGCGAGCCCGGCACCATGTGCGCGCGCGGCATCCTGCTGGCCGATATCGCGCTGGATTTCGTGCGTAGCGAAATCGCCCCCATGACCCCCGCCACCTGGGCCCGCGCCGAGGCGCTCTTCGCCGCGATGGGCGAGGAGGCCGAGGCCTGGCTGATCGGCGAAGGGGTCGCGGCGTCGCAGCGCGCCACCCGCCGCGCCGTTGAACTGCGCTACGAGGGCCAGAACTTCGAGGTCCGCGTGCCTCTCGGCGATGCCACGACCTCGCTGGCCGAGGTGCTGGAAGCCTTCGCCGCCGAACACGCCCGCACCAATGGCTACGCCATCCCCGATCGCGGCGTAGAGTTGGTGAACTGCCGCCTGACGGCGCTCGGCCATGTGCCGCGCGGCATGCCCGAACCACCCCCGCGCGGCGGCGCCGTCGAGGCCGCGCAAATTGGCACGCGCCGCGTCTTCTTCACCCCGAAGGACGGCTGGCGCGACACGCCGGTCTTCGCCCGCGAGCTGTTGCCGGTCGGTGCCCATCTTTCAGGCCCTGCCGTGATCGAGGAGATGAGCGCCACCTCCCTTGTCTTCCCGGGCCAGGCCGCGACGCTCGACGCCGACGGCAATATCATCGTCCGCAACCAGGACGAGGCGCAGCGCCCGCAAGCCGCCAGGGGGAGCACGCCGATGCCTGACACGCTGCCACGCGCCGAGGCCGACCCCATCGCCATGGAGGTCTTCGCCAACCGCCTGCTCTCGATCACCGAGGAGATGGGCCATGTGCTGATCCGCGCCTCCTTCTCGACCAACATCAAGGAACGCAAGGATTGCTCGGTCGGCATGTTCGATGCCGCCGGGCGCTGCCTGGCCCAGGCCGCGCATATGCCGATGCACCTCGGCTCGCTGATGGGCGCCGTGGTCACCGTGCTGGACCGCTACCGCCTGGAAGACATGCAGCCAGGCGACGCCTTCGTCTGCAATGACGTCTTCCTGGCGCGCGGCACGCATCAGCCCGACATCAACATCGTCACCCCGATTTTCTGTGACGGCCGCGTCGCCTTCTTCGCCGCCAACACCGGGCATCATTCGGATGTCGGCGGCCCCAACCCCGGTTCGATGTCGCAGAGCGCGCGCAATATCTTCGAGGAAGGCCTCCGCATTCCGGTGATCCGCCTGGTCCGCGCCGGTGTGCTGGACCAGGACCTGCTGGAATTGATCGCGCACAATTCGCGCGAACCGGCCGAACGCATCCTGGACCTGCGGGCGCAGATCGCGGTGAATGAACGCGGCACCGAACTCATGCAGCGCCTGGTCGCGACCGACGGTCTGGCGGCGGTGGAGGCGGCAATAGCGGCCCTGCTCGCCTATACCCGCCGCCGCCTGCGCGCCCGCATCGCCGACCTGCCCGATGGCGAATACACCGGCGAGCGCTGGATGGATGGCGACGGCGTGCCGGGCGGTGAGGCCATCGTGCTGCGCGCGCGCCTGGTCGTGCGGGGCGAGGACCTGCTGCTGGATTTCGCCGGCTCGGCGCCGCAGGCGCGCGGCGCGCTGAACGTCGCACCCAATGCGCTGGAGGCCACCTGCTACTACGCCGTGAAGGCGCTGCTGGACCCGGAACTACCGGCCAATAGCGGGCTGTTCGATGCGATCCGCATTTCGGCTCCCGAAGGCAGCATAGTGAACCCGCGCTTTCCCGCCGCCACCGCGGCGCGGGCCATCACCTGCAACCGGCTGTCGGGCGCCATCTTCGATGCGATGAACCAGATCCTGCCGCCCGAGCGGCAGATGGCGCATAGCCATGACTCCGTGCCCGCGCTGCTCGTCTCGGGCCAGCGCCGCACCGGAACCTATGTCTATATCGAGACCATCGGCGGCGGCGCCGGGGCGCGGCAGGGGGCCGATGGCGCCGAGGCCGTGCAGATGCATGTCACCAACAGTTCCAACCTGCCGGCCGAGGCGCTGGAGATCGAGTATCCGCTGCTGGTCGACGCCTATGCGCTGGTGCCCGACAGCGGCGGCGCGGGGCATTGGCGCGGCGGGCTTGGCATCGCGCGGCAGATCTCCTCGCGCGTCGATGGCTCGCTGCTGACCGCGCGGGGCGAAGGCCATGTGATGGTGGCCCCGGGTCTCGCCGGCGGGCTGCCGGGCGGGCGGGCCGATCTGCTGATCGAACCCGGTACGCCGCGCGAACGCCTGCTGCCCACGGCCACCACGGCCTTGCCGATGACCGCGGGGCTTGGCGTACGGATGCACACGCCGGGCGGTGGCGGCTTCGGCGACCCCGGCTTGCGCGATCCGCGCGCCATCGCCGCCGATATTCTGGACGGCAAGATAAGCCGCGCCGCCG
>CANJXD010000221.1 GCA_947478535.1 Acetobacteraceae bacterium | reverse complement strand
GCGCCTTCGCCGCCCGCTACAACGCCGAGTGGCTGATCGGGAAGAACGGCTACCTCAGCCCGCTCGACGCTCGCGCCGCTCGCCTCGACACCAGCCTTAGGCGCGCCGCATAGTGCAACCGCGTGTCCAGAAAGCCGGGTGCGGTACAGTCGGGACCGTTTTGGCCATGGGGCAGAATACCACACGGCTCGGTCATTGTTCGTGTCGATTACGATGTAAGGGCGGCTGGGGGGACCCAAACGAGAAAGGGTGGTACCCCCTGGGTGGGGTGCGGAAGGGCCGAAAATCGCAGCCGGGTGGGGCACCAGATCGGCTGACCTGGACTGCTTTCTTGCTGCTGCTTCGGCACCGCCTGTCCCTGTCCCGGCTGGCAAACACGCACACGGCCGAGCCGCGGCGAGCACAACGCAGGCGGTATGGCAGCCTTCGTTCAGGCGGCCGCCACTGCCATCCCATGCTGTGCTTCAACTGACAGACGTCCACCCACGTCCATGCCAACACACGAAGTAGATGGGGGTAAACATGGGGGTTGCGAGCCAAGTCCGGAGGATAAACGTCACATAATCAGTACTTTAGAAGCGCTGACTGGCGTCCCCAAGGGGATTCGAACCCCTGTTACCGCCGTGAGAGGGCGGTGTCCTAGGCCTCTAGACGATGGGGACCCAGACAACTCGAGGCGCCGGAACGCCGCGAGGCGCGCTCTCTAGCGCCCTCCGCCGGGGGGATCAAGCCGCCCGCTGGATTTTCCTCCGGCGTTCTTGCCGCGGCGGCAGGCGTCGGAACAGAACCGCACTTGATCCCAGTCCCGCGCCCATTTCTTGCGCCAGGCGAAGGGGCGGGCGCAGGCGGGGCAGATCTTCTCCGGCAGGTTCGGCTTGTGGTGCGCCATCACTCGGCCGCCCGCATCTCTCCCACAACCCGGCCGCGCCGGGCATCCACCAGCAGCACGCGTTCTGAACCGTCCGGCCGCACCACCAGCACCGCGAGCCGCCCCTCGACAGTCGCGAGGGACAGCATGCGCGTCCCCGCGGGCTGGCCGAGGGTCGGCGGCGGCAGGGCTGCCTCTCCACCTGCGCGCTGGACGACCAGCGCAACCAGGGTCACGGTACCCGCGACAATCAAAACCCCCATCCCGATAACGAGCCACTTGAGCAACGCCACAGACCCCTCCCCCACCCAACCTGGCTCTGATGGCGAGACGCGGCGCGTCCTCGCCCCCAACGCCGCTGCCGGCCAGCGCGCCGACCGTTTCCTGACGGAGGCGATAGGCGGTCTCTCGCGGTCCCGGGTCAAGGCGCTGATCGAATCCGGGCAGGTCACCCGCGATGGCAAGCCGATGGGCGACCCGTCGGAGGGTATCCGCGCCGGCGGCGAGTACACGCTGCGCATTCCTCCGCCCGAGGCCGCGACGCCGCAGCCGCAGGACATCCCGCTGACCGTGCTGTTCGAGGACCGACACCTGTTGGTGATCGACAAGCCGGCCGGGCTCGTCGTCCACCCCGCGCCGGGCAACCTCGATGGCACGCTGGTCAATGCCGTGCTCGCCCATGCGGCGGAGGACCTGACGGGAATCGGCGGTGAAAAGCGCCCCGGGATCGTCCATCGGCTGGACAAGGACACCTCCGGCGTCATGGTCGTGGCGAAGTCGGAACGCGCGCATACCGTGCTCTCCGAGGCCTTCGCGACACGGGACCTGGACCGGGAATACCTGGCGCTGGCCTGGGGGATGCCGTCTCCCTCAGCGGGGGAGGTGGAGGCGGCGATCGGGCGGCACCCGACGGACCGCAAGCGGATGGCCGTCGTTACCCGCAACGGCAAGCAGGCGCTGACGCGATACCGGACGGAACGCGCCTTCGGAACCGCCTGCGCGCTGCTGCGTTGTAAGCTGGCAACGGGGCGGACTCACCAGATCCGCGTCCACCTCGCCCATATCAACCACCCCCTGGTGGGAGACCCCGTCTATCTCCGCCGCACGCCCAACCAGGCGCGCGAACTTGCCCCCCCGATTCGCGACGCGCTGCTGGCGTTTCCCCGCCAGGCGCTGCACGCCGCGACACTGGGCTTCAGGCATCCGGTAACGAATGAACCGCTATCCTTCGAAGCGCCGCTTCCCCCGGATATGGCCGAGTTGCTTCGGCTTCTGGGGGGATGAGCCGGGGGCCGAGCCGGTCGGTCCCGTTTCGTAGACGATGTTACCCGCTCGTAACCGTGCGTAAACCAACCTTGCAGGTTGGTTTTTCTTGCCCAACCCGCGTGAAACGTCTACAACCCCATCGCCAACTTCGGGCGGGTGCCGCTTCGTGCCCTGTCCGGCCTTCGGGCTTCTGGCCTCATCGCGTGGCGTAACCCGCCGCGGATGTCCGGCCACTGGCCCGATGGGCAGAGGCACCCCGCCGTTGCTCGCCCCGTCGTGACCGGGACGAGGACGGAAAGGGAGGGCCCGGCCGGAATTGGCAGGACAGCACAGCCGCTACGGGCCCCGCCGTCACGGGGGGCCACGGCGGCCTAGGAGGCAGTTCTCATCATGGCTTCCATGACGATTCCCATGGCGCCTGAAGGCAACCTTTCCCGGTACCTGCAGGACATCCGCAAGTTCCCGATGCTGACGCCGGAGGAGGAGTATTCCCTCTCCAAGCGCTGGAAGGACGAAGGCGACGAGAATTCGGCGCATCGTCTTGTCACCTCCCATCTCCGCCTCGTCGCCAAGATCGCCATGGGCTACCGCGGCTACGGCCTGCCGGTGGGTGAGCTGATCTCGGAAGGCAATGTCGGCATGATGCAGGCGGTGAAGCGGTTCGATCCGGACCGCGGCTTCCGCCTGGCGACCTACGCCATGTGGTGGATCCGCGCCGCCATCCAGGAATACATCCTGCACAGCTGGTCCCTCGTGAAGATGGGGACGACCGCCGCGCAAAAGAAGCTCTTCTTCAATCTCCGCCGGCTGAAGGGCCAAATGGCGGCGCTGGAGGAAGGCGACCTGCGGCCGGAGCATGTCGAGAAGATCGCCCGCGTGCTCCAGGTGCCGGAGCAGGATGTGGTGAGCATGAACCGCCGCCTCTCCTCTCCCGACAACAGCCTGAACGCCCCCGTCCGCGCTGATAGCGATGGCGAGTGGCAGGATTGGCTGGTCGATGACAGCGAGAGCCAGGAATCCGCGCTCGCCGAGCAGGAGGACATGTCCAACCGCCGGCAATTGCTGGGCGAGGCGCTGAAGACGCTGAACGACCGGGAACGCCATATCCTGATCGAGCGGCGCCTGAAGGATGAGCCGACGACGCTGGAGGACCTGTCCCAGCAGTACAGCATCAGCCGCGAGCGGGTGCGCCAGATCGAGGTGCGCGCCTTCGAGAAGCTGCAGAAGAGCATGAAGACCCAGGTGGTGGAGCAGCGCCTCACCGTCTCCTGAGCGCTCCTCTCCCGCGCTTGTTGCAACGCCCGGCGGCAACCCCGCCGGGCGTTTTGCGTTCATGGGCGGGAGGCGGGGCGCGCTGATGTCGGGGGCGGTTCATCACCACGCTGAATGGACGGCATGGTGGACCCGCATTGGACCAGGCATCCCGGCGCACCCATTCTCCCGGCAACGGAATGCAGGAGACCACCATGTCCAGCGCGACGCTCGCCGTGCCTGAGAAGCCCTTCACCCCGATGCCTGAAGCGCCGTTCAATCCCGCGCCCGAGGCGCCTTTCAACCCCGCGCCTGAAGCGCCGTTCAACCCCGCGCCCGAGGCGCCGTTCGATCCCGCGCCGCCGGAGTCGCCGCCCGACCCCTCGGCGCCCGAGCAACCCTTCGACCCGATACCGCTGAAGGCGGATTTCGTCGCCGATCTCGGCCTGCGGATCGGCCATGTGCATCTGAAGGTGGCCAACCTCGACCGCAGCCTCGCCTTCTGGCGGGATGTGCTGGGGCTGCGGGAGACGCAGCGCATCGGCCGCCAGGCGGCCTTCCTCTCGGCCGGGGGCTATCACCACCACATCGCGCTCAACACCTGGGAAAGCGAGGGCGGCCGCCTGCCGGGCGTCGGTGCCACCGGGCTGTATCACGTGGCGCTGCTGTATCCGGACCGGGCCACTCTGGCCCGCGTGCTGAAGCGACTGGTGGAGACGGGCACGGCGCTGGAAGGCGCGTCCGACCACGGGGTGTCCGAGGCGCTGTATCTGCGCGATCCCGATGGCAACGGCGTCGAACTGTACTGGGACCGCGCGCCCGCGGACTGGCCGCGCGATGCGGCGGGGGGGCTCGCCATGGTGACCCGGCGTCTGGATTTGCGGGCGCTGCTGGCGGAAGCCGGCTGAGGCGCGTTCCATCGGGCCCAAGCAGAACGGTGTACGGAATTGACAAGCAGTGAAGCGCCCGCGTGAATTGTCCTGACATTTCGAGGCGACCGGCTCTGCCGGCCGAGGACGGACCGCGATGGGTGAGACGAATCCTGGTGGCGCCACCGCATGGCCTGGTCGCCGGCCTATCCTCGGCGCGGCAATGGGGGCCGGTCTGTTGGCCGCGCCCGCCTCGGCACAGCCGGTCTGGCCGTCGCGCCCCATCCGCGTCATCGTTCCCTTCGCCGCCGGCGGCGCCACGGACCTGATCGCGCGCCTTGCCGCGGAACATGCCGCGCCGCTGGTCGGCGCGCCGATCGTGATCGACAATCGCGGCGGTGCGCAGGGCGCGCTGGGCATGCAGGCCGCGGCGCAGGCACCGGGGGATGGCTACACCTTCGTCGCCACCGCGCCCGGCGTGATGTCCGTCAATCCCTGGGTCGTGCGACGCCTGCCCTATGACCCGGAGGCGGATTTTGTCTCGGTCGCGATGATCGCCAGTATCCCCTACGTGATGAGTGTGCCGAAGACCGTGCCCGCGCGCAGCGTGGCAGAATTCGTCGCGCTGGCGCGCGCCCGGCCAGGCACGCTGAACTTCTCGACCTCCGGCAATTCCTCACGCCTCACGGTAGAGTTGTTTCGCTCGCTGGCCGGTGGGCTCGACATCACGATGGTGCAGTACCGCGCCGCCGGTGCGCTGCGCACCGATCTGCTGCGCGGGGACATCCACCTGGCGATCGACCAGATGCCGGGCTTCCTTGAGGATTTCGAGAAGGGCGAGTTGATCCCCCTCGCCGTTACCACGCGCAACCGCAGGCCCGCGCTGCCCAACGTGCCGACGATGCAGGAAGCCGGCATCGCCGGTTATGAGGCCGCGGCGTGGGTCGCCTATTCGGCGCCGCGCGGCACTCCCGCGCCAATCGTCGCGCGCATGAACGCCGCGCTCAACCAGGCGCTGCGCAAGCCGGAAGTGATCGCGCGGCTGACCAGCTGGGGCGCCGACCCCGTCGGCGGCACGCCGGACAGCATGGAGCAGGACGTACGCGCGGAGCGCGCGCGCTGGGGCGAGGTGGTGCGTCGCGCGGGGATCGAACCGGAATAAAACCCGCCAGGCGCCGGGCCAGAGCCATTGGCGTTCAGATGGGTCCATCTGAACGAACTTCCTGCTCTGGATTCAATGGCTTCCAGAGCACGATGACTTGAGGCGCAAAGCCTGAATCGCGCATGTTGCAAATGCCCAGGCCGCGATGTGTGGGCGAAGGCGAACGCGTTGCCGTCCAGAGCATGAAATCGAGGGCAGGAAATCCGTTCTGACCGATTCAGTCGGAACGGATATTGCTCTACGGCCGTGCGTGGCGCGACGGCACCGCCGGAAGACCGAGATTGCCGCGCAGCGTCGACGCCTCGTATTCCGTGCGGAACAGGCCGCGGCGCTGCAATTCCGGCACCACCAGCTCCACGAAGGCGTGGATGTCCCGCGGGGATTTAGCGGGCAGGACATTGAAGCCATCCGCTGCCCCTTCGCGGAACCACTGCTCCATCACATCGGCGACGTCGCTGGGCGAGCCTACCACTTCCAGGTGCTGGTCGCTGATCACCGCATTCTCGAACAACTGGCGGATCGTCCAGTTCATGCGTCGCGCCTGCGCCAGATAGCGGTCGCTGCGGCTGATGCCCGAGATCGACTTCACCTCTGGCGGCAGCGGCGCATCGATGTCGTAGCGCGAGAGGTCGCCGAAATGCCGGCCAAGGCGCTGCAGGCCGACCAGCGGGTCGAGCTCCTTCTGCATCTGGCGCAGCAGCGCCTGCGCGCCCTCCCGCGTCTCCGCCACCACGGGCAGGATGCCGGGCAGGATCTTGATGTCATCCGGCGCTCGGCCGAATTTCTGCACCCGCTCCTTCATCGCCGCGTAGGTCTTCTTCGCCTCCTCGAAGTCGTTTGCCAGCGCGTAGATCACGTCGGCGCAGGAGGCGGCGAAATCCATCCCATCCTCGGAGGAGCCGGCCTGGAAGATCACCGGCCTTCCCTGCGGCGGGCGCGGCATGGTCAGCGGGCCATCGACGCGGAAGAACTTCCCCTTGTGGTTGATGGGATGCATTTTCGTCGCGTCGAAGAAGATGCCGCGCGCACGGTCACGCGGAAAGGCATCCTCCTCCCAACTATCCCAGAGCCCGTCGCAGACCCCGATCGCCTCCTGCGCGCGTTCATAGCGCAGCGATTTCTCGAGGATCTTGTCCTCGCCGTAGTTGCGCGCCTCCGCGTCGCGAGAGGAGGTGACGACATTCCAGCCCGCGCGGCCGCCGCTGAGATGGTCGAGCGAGCCGAATTGCCGCGCCAACTGGTAGGGCTGGTGCAGCGTGGTGGAGGCGGTGGCGACCAAGCCGATATGGGTCGTCAGCCCGCTGAGCGCCGCGAGGAGCGTGATCGGTTCCAGGTCGTCGCCGCCCGCCGCGCGGCCCAGCGCGCCCTTTGGCAGGTCGCTGGCGAAGAAGGCGTTGTGGTCGGCGAGGAAGAATATGTCGAAGCAGCCGCGTTCCAGCGTGCGTGCGATGTTGACGTAGTGGGAGAGGCTGGTGCCCCCGGAGGATGGCATGGCGGGATCGAGCCAACCGGTGGGATGGTAGCCGAGCCCCTTGACCGAAGCCCCGAGGCGCATCTTGCGGTCCGTCACCGTCACACTCCCTTGGCACCCCAGCGCCAAGCCAAATGTCAGGACATTTGGATAAGGCTGTCAACGCACGGACGTTCAGGAACCGATCCACTCCCGCGGCCTGCCAGCGGTGGGCTGCCCGCCTTACTTCCGCAGCGCCACCAGCGACGCCACAACCAGCACCGCCGCCGCGCCGAGGTAGAGCACGACGGCCGGCACCAGCGGCAGCAGCACGCCGGCCGCCAGCGGGCCCAGGCCGGCGCCGATATCCCGCCAGGTCGCCATCCGCGCCAGCGCCGCCACCCGCTCCTCAGGCCGCACGCGGGCGGCGGCGACGGGCGCCGGCAGCGGTTGCAGCAGCCCGCGCAGCCCCACCACCAGCAGGCTGCCCGCCCAGAGCCAGCCGACGCCCACCACCACCAGCCCGAGCGCCGAGCCGAGAGTCGCCACCAGCAGCACCTGCGCCGCGCCGAAGCGATCCGCGAGCCGCCCCGCCGGCGGGCCGAGCAGCACCTCCGCGAGGTAGCGGGCCGACAGCGCCGCCCCCGCGGCCAGCGCCGCCCCCTGCGGCAGGGTGGCGGCGGCGAGGAAGGACAGGCCGAGAACGAACAGCCCATCAAGGCTGAACCCCTGCACGAAGGACCAGACATCGAGCGATTTCGGCAGGGCGAAGCGGGGACCGCCGGCGCCGAGCTTCACCCCCTCCCCTTCCGGCAACCGCCATGCGAAGGGCAGCGCGAGGAGCGAGAGCGCGCCAAGACCGAGAAACACCACGCGCGGCCCGGCGAATTCCGCCACCGCCGCGCCCACCAGCAGCATGACCATCGGCCCCGCCGCGATGATGGCGCGGGAGACACCGCTGCGCCGCGCCGCGCCGCTGGGCTCGGCGGTGGCGAGTGCCTGCGTCGCGATGTTCATCGCGGCAAAGGACAGCCCCCAGAGCAGCCGCGCCGGCAGCAGCCACCACACACTGGGCAGGAAGGCGTAGCCCGTTGTGGCACAGGCAGCGCCGAGCACGGCGATGAGGCAGGCGCGGCGCGGGCCGTGCTGCTCATAAAAGCGCGCCACCCAGCCATAGCCGATGATCCGCACCAGGCGGTTGGCCGCCAGCAGCACCCCCGCTTCCGCGAGGCTCACGCCGAAGGCCGCCGCATTCAGCGGCAGCAGAAGATACAGCACCGTATCGCCCGGCAGGGTGAGCCCCAGCACGATCGACGCATCGCGAGAGGCCTTGTCCGCTTCGTCCCGGGTCAAGGCGCGGGGGCGCTCGATGCGCCGTCGCCCAGCGGGCGCGTCATCAGCACGCTGTCCACCCAGCGGCCATGCTTCCACCCCACCGCCGGCAGCATCCCGGCCGGGGCGAAGCCGGCCTTGCGATGCAGCCCGATGGAGGCGGCGTTGGCGCTATCGCCGATCACCGCGACCATCAGCCGGAAGCCTCGCGCCGTGCAGGCCTCGATCAGCGCCGCCAGCAAGGCGCTGCCAGTGCCACCGCGCCCGGCATCGGGGACGACGTAGATGCTGTTCTCCACCGCGAAGCGATAGGCCGGGCGGGCGCGATAGGCGCTGGCATAGGCATAGCCGAGCAGCCTGCCCGCCGCGTCTTCCGCCACGAGATAGGGGTAGCCGGCGGCGAGGATGCCCGCACGGCGGCCGGCCATCTCCGCCTCCCCCGGCGGGGAAAGCTCGAAACTCGCCAGGCCATGCGTGACCCAATGGCCGTAGAGGGCCGCGATGGCGGGGATATCGGCATCACGGCTGCCGCGGAGGCGTGTCATGCCGGCAGGATGCCAGCATGACAGTTGTGTGACAACCAGTTGTCTAGATGAATGGGCAAGGCTTCATGGCGCCGTCACCCCGTTGGGGCGGC
>CANJXD010000220.1 GCA_947478535.1 Acetobacteraceae bacterium | reverse complement strand
TGTCATGGGTAGGGCTCCTTGCCGAAGCACGCAGGCTATATGCCGCGCTCCGGCCCGTGAAGCGTATCCCGGGTTTGACGAAACTGGCGAGAGGGTCTTGTTTGCCTGCCATTCGAAAGCGGGGAATTGCATGAGCACGCCCGAACCAGAGATCACCGTCATCGGCGGCGGCCTCGTCGGTTCCTGCATGGCCTACGGTCTCGCGCGCCTCGGGCTGCGCGTGATGGTGCTGGATGAGGGCGATGTGGCGCGCCGGGCCTCGCGCGCCAATTTCGCGCTGGTCTGGGTGCAGTCCAAGGGGATGGGCATGCCGCAATACTCGGCCTGGTCGCTCGGATCCTCCGAGATCTGGGGCGGCCTTGCCGAGATGCTGCGGGATGAGTCGGAGATCGACGTGGTCCACCAGCGCCCCGGTGGCTTCGCGCTGTGCCTGTCGGAGCCGGAACTCGCCGCGCGGATTGCCTGGTTACAAAAGCTTCAGGCGCAGCCCGGCGCGCCGCAATACCCCTATGAGGTGCTCGACCACACACAGACGAAAAAGCTGCTGCCGGAGCTTGGGTCGGATGTGGTGGGCGCGGTCTATACGCGCTTCGACGGGCATGTGAATTCCCTGAAGCTGTTCCGCGCGCTGCATGTCGCGATGCTGCGGCGCGGTGTCACCTATCGCCCGGAATGCCCGGTGGAGTCGGTCACGCCGGACAGTGGCGGCTTTCGCATCCAAGGGCCGTGGGGCGAGGTGAAGACGGGCAAGGTCGTGCTCGCGGCGGGGCTGGGCAATGCGCGCCTCGCCCCCATGGTCGGCCTGCACGCGCCGGTGATCCCGAGCAAAGGGCAGGTGCTGGTCACGGAAAAGACCGCGCCCTTCCTGCACTATCCCATGGGCACCATCCGCCAGACCGACGAGGGCGGCGTGATGATGGGCGACAGCCAGGAGGATGCGGGCTTCGACACGGTGGTGACCAACCCCGTCATCTCCGTGATGGCGGACCGCGCCATGCGCAGCTTTCCGCTGTTGCGGGACCTCAATGTGGTCCGCACCTGGTCGGCCTCCCGCGTCATGAGCCCGGATGGCTTCCCGATCTATGAGCAGTCGGCGTCCGCACCGGGCGCCTTCGTCGTCACCTGCCATTCCGGCGTGACGCTGGCGGCACAGCATGCGCTGACGCTGGCGCCGCATGTCCGGGACGGCGCGCTGCCCGAGGCGCTGTCCTGCTTCGCGGGTCGGAGGTTCCATGTTCCGCAGGCTGCCTGATCCCGAGGGCGAGACCATCGCCTTCACCTTCGATAGCGCGGCGCTGACGGCGCGGCGCGGCGATACCGTGGCGGCCGCGCTGCTCGCCGCCGGCATCGACAGCTGCCGGGAAACGCCTGGGCGCGGCACGGCACGCGGCCCCTATTGCCTCATGGGCGTCTGCTTCGAATGCCTCGTCGTCATCGACGGCGTCGGCAATCGCCAGGGCTGCCTCATCGCGCTGGAGGAGGGCATGCGCGTCGAGACCCAGCGCGGCGCGCGGGCCTTGCCGAAGGTGACCGAGGCATGAGGCGCATCACGGAGGTCACGGCTCTCGCGGACCGCTACGAACTGGTGGTGATCGGCGCCGGCCCCGCCGGGCAGGCCGCCGCTACCACCGCCGCCGAGGCCGGCGCGCAGGTGCTGCTGGTGGATGAGAATGCGGCGCCAGGCGGGCAGATCTATCGCGGCATCACGACGACGCCGGTGAAGAACCGCGCGATCCTGGGCGATGACTATTGGCGCGGCCTGCCCCTGGCGCAGGCCTTCCTCGCGTGCCGCGCCGACTACGCGCCACTGGCAAAGCTGTTCACCCTGCTGCCTCCGGGGGATGAGCCGGGCCGGCCTTCCGAGTTCGAGCTCGGCGTGTCCATCGCCGGGCAGGCGCGGCCGATCATGGCGAAGGAGGTCATCATCGCCACAGGCGCGCTGGAGCGCCCCTTCCCCATCCCGGGCTGGACGCTGCCAGGGGTGCTGACGGCGGGTGCGGCGCAGATCGCGCTGAAGGCGCATGGGCTGCTGCCGGATGGGCGCGTCGTGCTCGCGGGGTCCGGGCCGCTGCTGCTGCTGGTCGCGGCGCAGCTGCGCGCGGCGGGGGCGGAGATCGCGGCGGTGCTGGATACGACGCCGGCGGCCAATCGCGGCGCCGCGCTGGGGCATGCGCTGGATTTTCTACGCTCGCCCTATCTCATGAAGGGGGTGAAGCTGCTGGCCAAGGCGCAAGGCGGGCCGAAGCGCATCACCGGCGTCACTGCGCTGCGGGCGGAGGGCGAGGGTAAGCTCGGCAGCGTCGCCTATACCGTGGGCGGGGTCGAACAGCGCACCGCCTGCGACCTGCTGCTGCTGCATCAGGGCGTGGTGCCGAACACCGTCATCAGCAATGCCATCGGCTGCGAGCACGCCTGGGATGACGCGCAATTGTGCTGGCTGCCGAAGCGGGATGGGTGGCTGGTCAGCAGCATCCCCGGCATCGCCATCGTCGGCGATGGCGGCGGCATCGCGGGGGCGGAATGCGCGACGGAATCGGGCCGGCTCGCGGCGCTCGGCGCGGCGCACCGGCTGGGGCGGATCGACACGGCGGAGCGCGACCGGCGCGCGGCACCGGTGCGGGCGGCCTTGGCCTCCCTGTCCCGCGGGCGCGGCTTTCTCGATGCGCTGTATCGCCCCGCCGAGAATTTCCGCATCCCCGCTGAGGCCGATACCGTGGTCTGCCGCTGCGAGGAAGTGACGGCGGGGCAGTTGCGCGGCGCCGTCGCGCAGGGGGCGACGGGGCCGAACCAGCTCAAGGTCTTCCTGCGCTGCGGCATGGGGCCGTGCCAGGGAAGGCTGTGCAACCTGACGGTGACGGAACTCGTGGCCGCCGAACGCGGGCTGACGCCGGCGGAGATCGGGACCTATCGCGTGCGCCCGCCCTTCAAGCCGGTGACGGTGGGGGAGATTGCCTCCCTCCCCCAGACCAATGCGGCGGTGAAGGCGGTGGTCCGCTACTGAGCGGCGACCCGCGTCAGGGCGTGTGGGCGCCCTGCCTTCGCGTGCGGGAGCGGACGATCACGTTAACGCGATCCGGACGTTGGACCCGGGGCGCTGGATCTGGGCGCTGGAAGCGTCGCGCAGGGATATCAGCCGAAGGGGCCGGCGTTGCGGCCGCGCATCTGGCTTTCGCGGACGATGCGCTCATGGCCGTCGCGCACGCATTTCACGCGGTATTCGCGGTCGTTCGAATCGTTCGGAAGCTGGCGGACGATGGTGTAGGTGCCGGGCTGCGCGGCGCCGTCGAAGCGGCCGGGCAGGAATTCGATGCTCTGGCCGATGGTGTAGATATGGCGGGCCATGGGGATTCCCCGCGGACCGGGACAGCCCCGAGGCTTGGGGGCACCGACACGCCAGCGGTCCGCTCGCCAGGCATACGGGGAGACGGCCATGGCACGAGGCAATCCCGCGTTGGCCGGCAAAAGAAAGGACGGCACGAAAAGGGTGGGCACGACAACGGCGGGCGCCCGTGAGGGCAGCCCGCCGCCGGCAGTCATGCGGAGTGCGCTGCGGCCCGAAGGCCGCTGCGCGTTTCCGGCTTACAGGTTCCGCAGGTTCGCCGCGGAGGTCTTGCCCTGCTGGCCCTGCTGCAGCTCGTAGGAGAGCTTGTCGCCCTCGCGCGGCTCGCGCAGGCCAGAGCGCTGAACGTCGGAGATGTGCAGGAACACATCCTTGGAGCCGTCGTCAGGCTGAATGAAGCCGTAGCCCTTGGTCGCATTGAACCACTTAACGGTACCGGTCGGCATGGGGAATTTCCCTTCATGGCGGTTAACCAACGAACAACAGCGTCCGCTGGATCGAGCATTGAGGGGAAACGAAACCATGGCCTCGGCGCTCAGTGACGAGCATGGAGAGCAGGCCGAACCGAACAAGGCTGACGACTGCAATATGACGGCAACATCGCCGGATTGCAACCAATATTGGCGACGTCACGCGAAGGTGGGTGACGCCTCGCCGCAGAATTCAGTGCGGCACATCGTCGAAATCGCCGGACCAGACGGTCAGCACACCTTCAAAGCCGGTGGGCCGCGCGCGCAGCTTGGCCAGCGCCACCGCCTCGATCCTCTCCCGCGTTTCCGCGAAGCAGGCCAGCAGGTCCGCGGGCTTGAAGCGGCGCGTCGTGCTGATGTCCTGCAACGCGTTCAGCGAGATGGCGCACGGGATGCTCTCGCCCTGCTCCACCACTTCGAACAGCACGCGCCGCCCGTCCCACCGCGCCCCGGGGATCTGCTGCGCCTTCGAGGGCCTGGACATGCGGAGATTCCTTTCGCGGGAGGAGCTGGTCGCGGGAGAAACTGGCGGACCAGGAGCGGGCGCCGGACGGGCCGGCGCCCGGGGCATTACCGCGCCAGGCGGTTGGAACAGGCGTAGATCACTTCCTGGTCCGGCGCCGTCTCACCCGGCATCGTCGCCCAGGCGCGCGCCAGATCGTTGCGCTTCGCCCAGTCGAGCGGCCCGGTCGAACCGCTCGCGGTGCGGGCGCGTTCAGCGCAGAAGCCGGCCTGCTGTTCAACGACACCGGCGCGCGTCGCCGCTTCCGCGGTCGAGGTGCGGACCTGGAAGCCGGACATGCCGGAGATGATCGGGCCCGCCACCAGCCCCAGAGCGAGGCCGAAAGCCCAGGGTCGCGCTTCCGCCCATTTCGCGGCCATGCGATCGGCGAAGCCGGGTTTCGTGCTGCTGCTCATGCGGATAATCCTCCGGCGCCTCGGCCTTGTCATCGGCCGCGGCCCCAGGATGGACCCGCTGCTGGGACCTGGGTGGAAGAAAATGCCACCGGGCGCTGGTTCAGATGGGCATGCGGGCAAGCGATTGCATCGGGCCTAAGCAATATTCGGTAACACTCTCTCAAATCTTCGCCATTCCAAGGCACGCCCAACCACGAAAGGCCCCGGTTGGCGGACTTGGCCCTGGCCGGGTAGATAGGCGCCGCCCGCTGCAACGCCCCTTCCCCACGCCTGCCGAGGATTCCCGCAATGCACCCCGCCGCCGTCCGGATCGGCCCCGTCACGCTCGGCAACCATCTGCCGCTCGGCCTGATCGCCGGCCCCTGCCAGATGGAAAGCCGCTCCCATGCGCTGGAAACCGCCGCTGGACTGAAGGACATCTGCGGCCGGCTCGGGATCGGGCTGATCTACAAGTCGAGCTACGACAAGGCGAACCGCACCTCCGCCAAGGCCGCGCGCGGCATTGGCATGGACAAGGCGCTGGAGGTCTTCGCCGAGATCCGCGAAAGCCTCGGCCTGCCCGTGCTGACCGATGTGCATGAGGTGACGCATTGCGCGCCGGTGGCGGAAGCCGTGGATGTACTGCAGATCCCCGCCTTCCTCTGCCGGCAGACGGACCTGCTGCTGGCCGCCGCCGCAACCGGGCGCGTGGTCAACATCAAGAAGGGCCAGTTCCTGGCGCCGTGGGACATGAAGAATGCCGCGGCCAAGGTGACGGGCGCCGGCAATCCCAACGTGCTGCTGACCGAACGCGGCGCCAGCTTCGGCTACAACACGCTGGTCAGCGACATGCGCGCCCTGCCGATCATGGCACGCGAAACCGGCCTGCCTGTGGTGTTCGACGCCACCCATTCCGTGCAGCAGCCCGGCGGCCAGGGCACATCCTCCGGCGGCCAGCGTGAATTCGTGGAAACCCTTGCCCGCGCGGCGGTGGCCGTCGGCGTCGCCGCCGTCTTCATCGAGACGCATGAGGACCCGGACAACGCGCCCTCCGATGGCCCGAACATGGTGCCGCTCGATCGCTTCGAGGAATTGATGCGACGCCTGATGGCGATCGACGCGCTGGTGAAGGGCTTCGCGTGAGCATGTCCGCCCCGGCGATGCGCCCCATCATCATGATCCCCGCCCGCATGGCCGCGAGCCGCCTTCCGGGCAAGCCACTGGCCGACATCAACGGAGAGCCGATGATCGTCCACGTCCTCCGCCGCGCCCAGGATTCCGGCATAGGGGAGGTCGTGGTGGCGACGGATAGCGAGGAAATCGCCGCCGTGGTCCGCGCCGCCGGCGGCCGCGCGCAACTGACGCGAGATGACCATCCCTCGGGCTCCGACCGCATCCACGAAGCCATCGGCGCGGTGGACCCGGAAGGGCGCTACGACATCATCGTCAACGTGCAGGGCGACCTGCCAGCGATTTCCCCGCATTCCATCCGCGCCGTGTTCAGCGCCATCGAGAATCCCGAGGTTTCCCTCGGCACCCTCGTCGCCCCCATCGTGCGGGAGGAGGAGCGGAATGCGAGCCAGGTGGTGAAGATGGTCGGCCACGAATATGCGCCGGGCCGCTTCCGGTGCCTGTATTTCACGCGCGCGACGGCGCCGTGGGGCGAGGGACCATTGTATCACCACATCGGCCTCTATGCCTGGCGGCGGGAAGCTCTTTCGCGCTTCGTGGCGCTGCCCCCCTCCCCGCTCGAGATCCGCGAAAAGCTGGAACAGCTGCGCGCCCTGGAAGCCGGGATGCGGATCGAGGCGGTGGTGGTGGATGACATCCCGCTCGGCGTCGATACGCCGCATGACCTCGCCCGGGCGCGGGAACTTCTGGCGACGAAGGCCGCATGACGATGGTGACGATCGACGATACGCGGCTGCGCGAAAGCCTGGTTCGCACGGTGCGCCTGGAAGCCGATGGGCTGGATGCGCTGCGCGAGGCCCTGGGCGGCGCGCTGGGCGATACACTGATGGCGGCGGTGCGCCTGGTGCTGCAACGCGGCGGGCGCTGCGTGGTGACGGGCATGGGCAAGTCCGGCCATGTCGGGCGCAAGATCGCCGCGACGCTCGCTTCCACCGGCACGGCGGCGCTGTTCGTCCACCCCGCGGAGGCCAGCCACGGCGATCTCGGCATGATCCTGCCGGAGGATGTCGTGCTCGCGCTGTCCTGGTCCGGGGAGACGCCGGAACTCGCCAGCATCATCGGCTACACGCGTCGCTTCGATGTGGCGCTGATCGCCATCACCTCTCGGGCCGATAGCCCACTGGCGAAGGCGGCGGCGCATGCGCTGATCCTGCCGCTGCTGCCGGAAGCCTGCCCGAACGGACTGGCGCCCACCACCTCGACCACCATGCAGTTGGCGATCGGCGATGCCTTCGCGGTGGGGCTGCTGGAAGCGCGCGGATTCTCGGCGGCGGATTTCCGGGTGTTCCATCCCGGCGGCAAGCTCGGCGCGCAATTGCTGCGGGCGTCGGACCTGATGCACCAGGACCTGCCGCTGGTGGAGGCCGGGGCGATGCTGTCCCAGGCGATTGTCGCGATGACATCCCGCCCCTTCGGCCTCGGCGGGGTCGTGGATCAGGCGGGAAAGCTGCTCGGCATCGTCACCGATGGCGATCTCCGCCGCGCCTTCAACCGCGGCTTCGTCGATCGCCCGGTGACGGAGGCGATGACAGCGAACCCGATGATTGCCGCGCCGGATGCCCTGGCGCCGGACCTGGTGACGCAGATGAATGCGCGGCGCATCACCGCGTTGTTCGTGGTAAAGGACGGCAGGCCGGTCGGCGTGCTCCACCTGCATGACCTGCTGCGGGCGGGGGTGGTGTAGGCCGCCCCCCTCACACCAGCAGGCACAGCCTTTCCAGCCACCGCGCCGCGAGGTCGTATTTCGCGTCGCGCAGCGCCTTGTGCCAGCCCCACAGCGCCGCCATCAGCATCAGGTCCTCCGCCGTCACCGCCTCGGGCAGGGCGCGGGCGGCCCGCAGGCGCTCCATATCGATCGGGTCGGGGTCGTCCATGGCGTAGAACATCCAGCCCGAGCCGATCGGCGCCAGCGCCCAGTTGTCCCAGTCGATGATGGACATCGCACCGGCCTCATCCACCAGGATGTTCCCGCAATGCAGGTCATCGTGGAAGACGAAGATCGGCATGCGCGCGACCCGCTCCTCGATGGAGGAGAAACTGCGGGACAGCACCAGCGCGGCATCATCGATGGCGGTGGTGCGGAGGTAGTGCGGGACTTGCTCCGGCAGCTTCTTCTCGATCACCTCCCGCACCCGGTCGAGATAGACCTTGGCGAGCCGGGGCCCACCGGTCAGCCGCTCCGACGGTACGACGGACCAGTAGCGATAGAGCAGCGCGGCGTAGGTCTCGGCCCAATCGGCGATCGGCAGCGGGGCGCCCGGGGAGAAGCCCTGGAAGGTGGACACGAAGCTGCCCATGGGCAGCACGCCGTGATAGGGCGGCGCCAGCAGGCTGGCCGGCGGCACGATGGTGAACAGCAGGCGTTCCGCATCCACCCGCCGCGTGTCGCGACACTCATCGCTCATCACCTTCTCGATGATGACAAGGCGGTCGTCGCCATCGGCAAAGCGGATACGATGGCGATAGATCGCCATGCCGACATAGCCGGGCTTCAGCGCCTTCGTGGTGATGGAGGAGATGGGCCGGCCGAGCTTTTCCTCGAGGAAGGGGCGCAGGCGCAGGATTGGGTCCTGCGCCTCGAACTGCGCGCGGAAGGCGTCCTGGTTCCTGGCGCGCCAGGCCAGGCGCTCGCGATGCCAGTCGAAGTAGCGATGCCCGAGCTGGACCAGGATTTCGTAGACGCGATGGGCGGCGATCCAATCCATCGCCTCGACCAGCGCCTGGGCCCGCGCGGCCAGCGCCTCGGTCGCGGCAAGCCAGCCGCCGGCCGGTGCCGCCCCGAACGCCCCGGCCAGCGCGGCTTCCGCGGCGGCGCGGTTGTCGCTCCGCAGCGAATCGACGGCAATCGCCAGGGCAGCGGCATGGGCCATGGGTGTCACGCCACGCCGGCCCGGCCGGACGCGCGCCCCGCCTGATCGCGTTCATATCGGCGGGGGGACACTCTGCAACCCTTCGCTTCCAACCCTTCGGTTC